>JBARPA010000267.1:0-8057 GCA_049642665.1 Candidatus Zixiibacteriota bacterium | reverse complement strand
AGAGTTCAAGCCTGTGGGAGGAGTCAAGCCCAAAAAAGTAGATTTGAGATTCGTCATAGCCACCAATAAGGATCTGGAGAAGTTGGTTGAGGACAAAAAATTCCGCGAGGACCTTTTCTACCGGTTGAACGTGGTCAGCATCACAATACCCACTTTAAGGGAAAGAAAAGACGACATTCCCCTTTTAGCTTATCATTTCTTAAGAAAATTCGCTCAGGAGATGAGCAAGACCATCAAGAGCATCTCCGTTGATGCCATGAATATGTTGAATGATTACAGCTGGCCCGGAAACGTAAGACAGCTGGAGAACGTGATAGAGCGGGCAATTGTAATGGCTGAGGGTGACGCTGTCACCACAGATCATCTGCCCTTTGTAGTCAGAGACGAGGTAGCTCACCCCGATACCCCCATCCCCAGGACCTCTCAAGATTTAAAGGATTCAAAAAAGAAGTTAAGGGAATCTGTAGTTGAGAGCATAGAGAAATCATTCATTCTGGACGCCTTAACCAGAAACGACTGGAACATAACCAAATCCGCTAAAGACGTGAGCATGCAGAGGTCAAATTTTCAGGCCTTGATGAGAAAATACAATATCAGAATTGAGAAATAGAAAATTGACCCCCCCAACTGAAACCAATCCATAGGATCTAAAGAAGGGCTACCTTATATGTAGGGGCGGAGTTCTGCCTCCGCCTGAAAAATCATTTTTTGAAAACCCGTTAAAATAGCTGGACATGGGGAACGAAATATTTTCAGTTTTCGATTCTATCGGGTCTTGCCCGCCTTGGCGGGTGGGACCTGATAAAAGTATGTAAATAGAAATTGTTGTCGGGTCTGGGAATCTGACAGGCACAAAAATTGAAACTTTAAAAATTCAGTTAATCCTCCCTGAATAGCCCAAAATCGTATGTAATACCTATACACTGTATATTTATTATATATATCAAAAATCCTACCTAAGTCATTATTTCCCAATAAAAGCATTATGAATTGATGCATATATTTTATATGCATTGGTTCTGCAATTCCTGCAAATTACTCCCTTCTTTAAATTTTCTTGTAGCATTTAATTTATTATAATACAATTAGTTATCGATATTTTTCCTGTAGACTTTGTGAAATAAATCACAATTGGCACACTCCTTGCTTTTTACAGGGGATGGAAAAGAAAAGAGAGGAAGGTGAAAGAAGATGTCCTACAAAGCAAATGTCTTGGTGGTAGACGATGAGCAGGTGGTGTGCAACAGCTGTATAAAGATATTGAGACATGAAGGACACAATGTTCAGATAGCTCTGAACGGAAGGGAAGCTCTGAAAAAGGTAGAAGAGGACAAGTATGACGTTCTTATCGCTGACTGGAAAATGCCGGAGATAGACGGAATGGAGGTTTTACGAATTGTAAAGAAGAATCACCCGGACATTGTCCTCATTATGATAACCGGCTATCCTTCAGTGGGATCAGCAGTTAAGGCTATGAGATTAGGTGTCTCCAACTATCTTCCCAAACCCTTCAGTCCTGAGATTCTGAATGAGGCTTTAGACAAGGCATTAGCTGAGAGAAAAAACCAGAGAAAGGATCTGTTCTATTATCAGAACTATATCTGGGCTAAAGTGTTGGAGAACGGCATACTCAGGATTGGGGTGAATAACCTGTTTCGGGAAAGGATAGGCGACATCCTGTATGTGGATTTACCCCTTACCCGAACGGTGCTGGAACAGGAAAGACTTTGTATCAGGATTCTGACTTCGGATAAGCAGGTGCATAAGCTTTATATTCCCATCCGGGGTCGGGTGATCAGAACTAACTATGAAATCAACTTCAAAACCGATTTGATTAACAAAGACCCATTCGGAAAAGGCTGGATTGCTGAAATCCAACCATCCCACTTAAAGGATGATCTGCAGAAATGGGCAGGAGATACCTCAGTTCTGGACAAAAATGGGAAGAGGGGATTAGATAGTCAGAGCAGGACAACTTCCGGAAGCATAGGAGCTAATAGGAAAGCAAATAGCCAAACACAACAGAAATCAAAGCCCAGGTCACAGGAAAAGCAGACAGATGAGTCTCACATGGTTAAAGCCAGCGTCCCAAACTTCTTCCTGTCTGCTATTGTATCCCGGCTCTTCTTCTTAACTTTATTGCCCGTGTGCCTGGGCTTGATGATAAAAGCTCTATTTTATGCGGTTAGCCCTAAAGGAGCTAACTGAAATGAAAGGTAACAATAACCAAAGAGAGGAGTGATTAAGATGGTAGCCCTATTCGTAGCATTGACCTTCATAACAGCCATAACAATAGATTGGCTGCTCAGAAGAGGGAAAGAACAAGAGGAAGGAATGGCTCTGTCTTATTATGCCAGACCAGCTGTAAGGCCTGGGACCAATGTTTTGGTGGTGGATGATGAAAAGGTGGTGTGCAACAGTTGTAAAAAGATTCTGGCTAAGAAAGGATACAACGTGGACATCGCGCTATCGGCCCAGGAAGCTTTAAAAAAAGTCAAAGATAACGGATTCAATGTGGTGATAGCTGACTGGAAGATGCCCGAAATCGACGGGATGGAGATTACCAAAAGAGTAAAGAAAGAAAATCCTAAAACTGTGGTAATAATGATCACTGGTTATCCTTCGGTCGAATCCTCCATCAAAGCTCTCAGGTCCGGGGTATCCGATTACGTACCCAAACCTTTTACTCCAGATGAGCTTTCCGACGCCGTGGTCCGGGCTTTGGCTAAAGGTCACGCAGTGCCCACAGACCTGGTCATCGACCGCTTAGTGCAAAAAGGCATAGTTGATTTAGAGGGAAGAGCTTAACCATCAAAACAAGGAGTTGCTAAATGGCAAAACCCAAAGCACTTCTGATAGATATCACCAAATGTATCGGGTGTCAGGCTTGTGTCTATGCCTGCAAGGAATCCAATAATCTTCCTGAAGGTGAAAACGAGGAAACCGAACTTTCTCCTTCAGCCTACACCGTGGTGAAGGAAAAAGATGACGTGTATTACCGTAGATTATGCATGCACTGTAATGATCCAACCTGTGCCTCGGTCTGTCCGGTAAAAGCCTTTGAAAAAACGCCTAACGGACCGGTTGTCTATCACGGAGAGAAATGCATAGGCTGCAGGTATTGCATTCAGGCTTGCCCCTTTGGTGTACCCACTTATGAGTGGAAAAGCAACAAACCCCTGGTTAAAAAATGCACCATGTGTGCAGAAAGACAAAAGCAAGGAAAGATCACAGCCTGTTCGGAGGCTTGTCCCACAGGCGCCACCATATTTGGCGACCGGGACGAACTCCTGAATGAAGCTCGGAAAAGGATAAAGGAAAATCCGGAAACCTATGTGAATCATATCTATGGTGAAAAGGAAGCAGGGGGAACATCCATTTTAATTCTATCAAATGTTGAGTTTGAAAAGCTGGGATTCCCTACCAATCTCACCGAGGAGCCTCTCTCGGATCTAACCTGGAGAATTATGTCGAAAATTCCTAACTATGTTATGGTCAGTGGAGCTTTTCTCTATGGCATATACTGGATCATCAACAGGAGAATGGAGCTTGCCGAGTTAAAAGACAAATCAAAGAATTCAGAAGAGAATGTGAAGATAACTGATAAAACCTAAAGGAGACGCAAATGAGATTACCATTTAAGTTCACCTTCTGGAAAGGGGTTTTGGTTGTCATCTGGATCTTAGGAATCATAGCCACAGTCGTTCGTTTCTCCCAGGGTCTGGGAGCATCCACCAATTTAAGTGACCAGTTTCCCTGGGGCCTGTGGATCGGTTTTGATATCTTATGCGGCATAGGCTTGGCAGCTGGTGGGTTTACCATAGCAGGCATTGTCTACATATTTCACATAAAAAGATTCTATCCCATCTTAAGACCCACTATCCTGACTGCTTTTCTGGGATATATTATGATGATATTTGGTCTTTTATTTGATCTGGGACAGCCCTGGAGAATCTGGCATCTATTGATTTACTGGAATCCTCACTCGGTATTGTTTGAAGTGGGCTGGTGTGTAATGCTTTATACCACGGTTTTAGCTTTAGAGTTCAGTCCTATACTCTTCGAGCGTCTGGGCTGGGGTAAGCCCAGGGAATGGATCCGTAGAGTAACCATCCCTCTGGTCATAGCCGGGGTTATTCTTTCTACCCTGCACCAATCTGCTTTAGGTTCCCTCTATTTGATAATGCCAGAAAAGTTATATCCCTTCTGGTATTCTCCTATTATACCATTCTTATTCTTTTTATCTGCCTTAGCAGCTGGGTGTGCCATGGTTATTTTCGAATCCCATTTGAGCTTCAGAGCATTTGGGCACAGGCTGAAACTTGACCTTTTGGCTGATCTGGGCCGGGTAATGCTGGTTACTTTAATCGTGTATGCCATTCTGAAAATTCAAGATTTCTCGGGACGTGGTGTCTGGGCATATATCTTTGAGAATCGTATGGAGACCCAGCTTTTCTGGTTAGAGGCATTAATTGGAGTAATTGCTCCAATTGTCCTTTTATCTATAAAACGGATAAGACTTTCTATTCAAGGATTATATTATGCTTCGATATGTACAATTACCGGATTTCTGTTAAACCGGCTCAATGTCGCTGTAACCGGGATGGAAGCATCCTCTGGTGTGCATTATTTCCCCTCCTGGATGGAGATTTCCATAACCTTAGCCATTGTGGCGACCGGATTTTTCGTCTTTTCCTTAGCTGTTCGCTATTTACCCATCTTTGAGCACTCCGATTCGAATTCCGGAGCTGAACTCGCAAACATGACATATGATGACCTGAAAACTGAGCTAATACCCAAGGCTTGAGCCACCAGGGACAGGTGGCCCACAGCTCTGCTGTGGGAAATCTGGGGATCACTTAGAACTCACCCCCTTAAACCTCACTCTTTTTTTTTAAAGTGCCCGCCAGTTCCCCTGACCTGGCGTAAAAAAGGAGTTTAGAATGCGGTATGTGGACTTCAGAGATGCTATTCGAGAGGAACTTCGCCAGCGCACGGCTGGACTTACTGGACATACTGGAGGTTGTTTTACATTTTTTTTAAGCATTAGAAAATGTATTTTGAGAAAGTAGTTTGTCATCCCAGAGGATGGCGTAGGTTCCGGTTTGGGTTCTCGCCTTTCTGAATCCCATGGAGGAAAGGAGCCCGCCAATCCGGCGATAGGTGAGCTGGCTTTCTTTGGATCTGCCTTGATTGAAAGTGTCGGTAATGATTTTAACCTGAAGGATGCCATTTTTTACTTGTTGTTTAAGCCCTATGATAGTATTTAGAATTTGAGCTTCCAGGTTGTTAGATACAGGATAAAGTTTAGGCAATACATCACTTCTCATTGATTCTATTGCCTGCCAAAAGATTTTTTCGGCCTCCGAGTTTTTAACCACCTTCAGTTTAAGTTCGATAGCTTTTAAGGCATCCTGGATTTTCGGCTTATAGGACTTACTTTCCAATCTTTTAATGCTCTTGTCGATTAATATCTCGAGAAGCTTCAAGTGCTTAGAGTCCTCCCTTCGATATGACTCAGGGTCTTCGATTGTTTCGCGGTCGGTATCAAGCAGATGGTTCATATGATTCTTCTTCTCCCTTAAGGCGGGGTTCTGTGCATGCAAAAGATAATCGTCTCCCCAATAAAGGGTGGAGCTATCGCTTTCACCACTGAAGTTGTGGCAAATTTGCCATTTTATGGCAAGAGAGACTACGGGGTAAGCACGAGAGCGGGGTTTTATGTGGGTGAGGGAAGAGCAGGGCAGCCGACGTACGAACTTCATCCGACTATCTCACAGCAGAGCTGTGAGCCACCCGCCTCGCCGGTCCGCTGCAACCGAATAGTTAGCGCCGGGGACGTTGTTTGCGAGGAGGCGCTCGAGCGATCTCACAAATAAATCGTCGTGCGAGCCGGAAAGTCACTCCCACAATGAAAGCATGTGGCAACTGCGCTTTCTCCCGTGACTGAATCATCGATTAACATGTAAGAGAACTGCCCACAATTCGAGCAAGTCGCGTGCGCCGCGAAGATGGCATTACACTGCTTGCAGCGGAACTCGCTGTTGTTGGAGACTGGAAGGTTCATTGGATGGGGCAGGGAGTGTCCGCACGCTTCGCAGGCATATTCCAGTTGCCTTGAGCCAAACCAACTACCTATCTTCCGTCTTAATTTCTTCAACATATCGTCCTCCGACTTGTGCGATGATCGAAAGTGCCTGAGCCCATTACTTACACCGCGACACCTTTAGACACACTTCTTCAGCAAAGGCAAATGAGAACCAAAAGACAATTCGCAGACTATTGACAACCTCCCTGGCGGAGCAGGGACTCTGCCGGATTCGACTGCAACTGTCGCTCGGTGCGAAAGATTCCCCAATACTGAGGCCGACACTGCCTCTATCTACCGTATCGACTAGCTCTCCTGTGGCATCCATGATAGTGTTAGTCTTATCTAGGATCTGTCCGCGATGATGCAGGTTAGTATGCTAGCTTGTACCCGAGCTGTTCAAGTTGGTCATCCATTTTTTGAACTCTGCCAGAGCTCCCAGTATGCACAGCATGCACAACATGCTGGGCCTGCCGCCATGTTTCGCGGTCGCCAAATAGAACGAAGTCCGCAAGCCCAGCAATCTTCATTGTAGCAAGTGACACGCGGTGCAGGTACCCTTCGTTCCCCGGCCGCGCATACGCGTCGTTATCATTCCGCAATACACTATGATGTCCGCGAAGTCCATCCACGAATACCAGGTATGCTGGGCTTTTGATCGGTCTCGACAACGGATCGCCATTTACTTGATTGTACCAGGCCTCCCTCCAGTCCTGTAGAACCCGTCTCTCATGTACTTTGTGACGGTACGAATCAGACTTTGATACGTTAGGAAATCGATCCGAAAGCTTTCGATTGAAGAATTCCCAGTGACTCCAGAATAGTTCGGCACTGTCCACAAGATTGTACGAGTCGGCCAAGATATTCAGCTGTGTCAGAATCGAGTTGGCTTGAGTCATATGCGCACTGTCCGAACCGCGCGCAATCTGATCGATCGTTTCCTTTGGAAGATCATCTATCATCTGCTCCAACAGTAGCACGGGATGAAAGTCTTCTAGGAATACCTCACCGACGTGCAAGTAGGGGAAAAACCTTGCACGCAAGCAAAGGCTGAGCAATTGAGTTGCGAAGCGCCAGTTGTTCGTCTTAGCAAATACGTATTCAAGTGCAGGTGAATAAGGCCCGAACATTTTATGGCGATACCAATCCAGAAGACCTTGAGGGCTAGCGTGAAGGTTATCTTGCAGATAGGTGTGTTCCGAACATCGGGCTAGACCTTCTAGAATGTTGAGCGTAGTAAACGAACTACCTATCACGTGATCAGGTTTACGCCTGCTGCAAACACGGATCACGTTGTCGCGCTCAAGTCCCTGACCCACAGCCATAGGGCGAAGGACAGCATTAAAAAGTGATACCAAACGCCCTACGGTGGCCGGTTCAAATAGCATCAAACGTCTTAGTGACGTTAGACCGCATAGGAAGTTGTATAGGTTGGAGCAGGACGAAGGAATGTCGTTTTGATTGGCATAGTGGGAAATGGGTTGGTTGAGTCGCCCCCCTCGCTCCGTAAGCCAGCTTGTCGTAAAATAGTAAAAGTTGGAGACGTATGCTTCATTCAGATACTCAATAAATGAAAGGAAAGGAGACACCAGGAAGTCTGTAAAATGGCAGCATTCATGCTCCATTGTTAAGACACGATTTACCTGTTTCCAGTCAGGGCGGGTCGCATCGACCGAACGACTGTGGATGGATTGAAGTTGCTTATCATAACTAGTCCTAGTAAACTTTAGAAGGATCACGTTTGCATGATATTGATACAAGCCGTTCCAGGTAAGCAAATCATTGTCATACGTGGCGTGGTCGCTGCTTTGCTTTTTCATCGCTCGAACTGGGCTCCTTTTTTCGGGGCGCGTTGCATTATTAGCTATTGACGCTGGCTCCCACGGCCGAGGCCGGGCGGGCTGCCGGTGCATTTTGGGTGGATTCGTGATCACGGCCATTTCGTCCGAATGAGCACACAACCGAGGAA
>JBARPA010000266.1:0-12169 GCA_049642665.1 Candidatus Zixiibacteriota bacterium | reverse complement strand
ATATCAAGCTCAATCTCACCGGCTATTACAAGGATGTTTATAACATGACCCAGTCCGAAAGGATCTTCATCGTGCCCAATCCCTACGATGTCTTCAAGAATTTAGATTACTCCAACATCAAGGGTCTGGAGGCAACCCTGTCCAAGCGTCCCAGGAGATACCTGGCTTTCAACTTCAGTTACGTTTTGCAGTTCGCACAAGGCACAAACTCAGATTACATCGACCGGTATGAGTACCACTCCCGTGATCCTTCCGATCCGGTGACCGGATTGACCCGGGCATTCCCTCAGAGGGTGAATCCTCTGGACTTTGACAGACGGCATAGCTTTGTTATGCAGGCCGATTTCAGATTCCCTCATGATTTTTCAATTGCAGCACTGCAAGATTTCGGAATTAATGTTATCTCCGAGGCTCATAGTGGTCTTCCTTACACTAAAAGAGACTACCGGGGCAACCGG
The DNA here is from genome assembly GCA_049642665.1 of Candidatus Zixiibacteriota bacterium. Taxonomy (GTDB): domain Bacteria; phylum Zixibacteria; class MSB-5A5; order MSB-5A5; family SM23-73-2; genus CAYURP01. The sequence continues at coordinate 11,711 of JBARPA010000266.1, read as the reverse complement.
GTGGGAACCACCAACCAGTACCGCAAGCCCTGGACTTACAATACGGACCTGACCCTGGACAAAACCTTAAGATTCTGGGGCACCGAGGTCAACTTCTTCGTTCAGGTATTCAATCTCTTTGATAAGATCAACGTAATAAACATCTATCCGGCAACCGGTCGTCCTGATGATGACGGTTATCGCCTGGATCCGGCCTCTGTGGTTGATCCTGGAGAGGATAATAGTCATGAATACTGGGATTGGATACAGGTTAAGGATACCGATGGAGATGATCATATCAGTGCTGAGGAACAGGCGGCAGCTTATACCGACGCTTATAAACACTATGCCAATGATCCCATGAACTACGGAGCTCCCAGACAGATCAAAATCGGTTTCTATGTTGCATTCTGAGGGATGATTTAACGTGAAACAAGGATTCATTCGAAGAATGATTTTTTAAAAGGAGATTTAACATGGAGAAGTTTAAAAGGAAACTTGTATTCATAAGTGGGTTTGTCCTGGTGTGCCTTTTTATTTTCATTCTATTGCCTGTTCAAAGCGAGGCTCGAAGGTCAACCCACAAGGCTTCCCCAACCCTGGGCAAGGTGGCTCAAACCGAGCATTTTCCAACCACATACATCAGGCATGGTCTGGACGTCAACGACTTCAGAGTGCCCATGACCAACTATGCTATTTTTGGCCAGTTTGTCGAGCTGGGAGCCGCAGGAGGAGAGTGGCCCAGAGGTTCCAACGAGTTCTATATTTACGGTGCTGGCATCTGGGTCGGCGGAACGGTAAACGACCGCTCTATACAAACCTTCAATTTCGCCAACGTAGGTACTAAAAGGGACACTGTCCTTTACGGAGCCATCACCGATCCCCGAGTGGTGATTGGATATAATCCCAGCGGTGGAGCGGAGGAGTTCTCCGGTCTGACCAACATATTCATCAGCGATCACCCGGAGGACTATGCTGACCCTAATTTCTGGCCTCTGAAGGATAATGAAGGAAACCCGATAATTGTCGGCATCGAGGACAGCTACTGTGAGTTTGATGATCAGGATCTTCAAAGATGGGATACGGGCAGCAACTCGAATGCTGGAGACGGAGAGGATATCGCCCAATATGGTGTGGGAGTCAAAGTCATCCAGAGAACTCACTCCTGGAACTACGAGACCAACAAAACCGTTCACTTCTTCATCTACCAAATAATCAACATAAGAGAGGATAAGCTGCCCATAAGAAATTGCTTTGTTTCGGTTATGTGCGATGCCGATGTGGGTCCCACAGCCAATGATGATCTGGTAGGCTTTGACGCCAGCCGGAACTTAGGCTATGCCTATGACAGCGACTTTGCCGAGCAGGGATTCGCCAGAATCCCTGGCTTTTTAGCCTATAAGTTTCTGGAGAGCCCGGCAGCCAATTACGATGTGGACCTGAATGGTGATGACCAGATCAACAACGATTCCATACTCATAAATGATGTCTGGGTAAAGGATATTAGAAAGGGAGATCCCTTGGGATTGACCTCGTTTAAGACCTCTAATCTTCAGTCAGGAGACCCGGATACCGAGCCTGAGAAGTATATAATCATGGCTGGCCATAACTACCCGGACGTGGGAGACCAGCGTTATGCTCCCTTTGATCTGGGTACCGGAACTACCCCTGTTGATCAGAGATTTTTCCAGAGCACCGGGCCCTTCCTCTTGGCGCCTGTAGGTGAGACGGTTATCGACACAGTTTGGTACTGGGATTCAGTAACCGAGTCGCTGCAATGGGCCAGCATCGATACCGTCGTGGGAGACACTATGAGAGTGGTGGTAGCAGTGATGATGGCACCGACTCTGGAAGCACTACCCCAGATCGCAGACATCGCCCAATCCATCTATGATATCGGCTTTGTCCTGCCCAGACCTCCGGATCATCCCATTGTTACCATAGTTCCGGACGACAGGAAGGTTTATCTCACCTGGGATAATGTAGCTGAGCTTTCCAAGGACCCCTATTATGGGTTTACCAGCGATCCTTTGAGCCCTTTATATGATCCCCGGTATGTGGAGACGGATTTTGAGGGATACAAGCTCTACCGAAGCACCAGCGGCCTTCCAGGAACCTACGAGCTTTTAGCCTCCTGGGACAAAACCAGCGCCACCCCTCGAAACGTGAGGATTGAACAGCTGTCTGGTCCGACCTTTGAAGGTACGGTGAGTTATGATCAGCTTAACACCGAGGAGTATATACTGGCCTATGGTGGAACGGCACTCTTTGCGGGTCACGAATACTTAGTGCAGGTTAAATCCGACACTTCCTTCTCTGTCACCGACCTGACCTTGGGTGTGACTATCCCCGTGAGCGAAGAGGAGGATCACTGGTATAATACCGGAGAGCCCCCTTACGTATTTGAGCTCTTCGATGCTGATTTTTGGAGTCGAAGTGATTCAGCAGGTCTAGCAAACGGAACGCACGATAAATACTTTGATGGATGCAATTTCCTGGTCGGCGGAATGGTGATAAATTTCACGGGAGAAGAATCTAATTACGTCCCGACAGAGAACATCGTTTTCAAAATTACCGGCTTTGCCGAAGCACCTGAAGGAGAAAACCTTGAACTGGCACATGCCTATCTGGATACCGGATTAATCAATGGGATGATTTACTACTATGATGTCATAGCATACGATTTTCAACCTTTCGCTTCCCCTCGCAGTCTGGAAAACGGTATCGGGAAAATAGCGGTGAGTCCGCGTTCTAATGTTACCGGCTTTTCTCCGGCCACCACCTTAACTGTTGTGCATACTTCGGGGCAGAGTGACGGTTCTGTGACCGTGGAGGTGGTTGATCCCCTGTCGATCAGCGGACATGAGTACAAGGTGGTATTTGATGACTCAGATCCCAGCAATATCTTATGGCATCTAATTGACGTCAGCGTATCGCCTGAAGATACGGTGCTTAAAAATCAGACCAACCAGCTAGGAAATGATAACTATCTGGTTGTGGATGGGATCCTGGTCAAGGTTTCGGGACCGGATTTCAACATCAAATCGATCGTCGAGATTCAAAATGCAGACGGTCCGGTGGACCCACCGGACAATGTGGGCTGGTCTTACAACTCGACAGGTGAGTTCTATGTCTCCACAGACGTGTCTGGTTCCGATTTCAGCAGGATGAACTGGCAAGGTTATATCGGGATAGACGACTGGGAGATCCGCTTCACTGCGGACGGAAGCGAATATTACGACTGGAACACCGATGAGAAATGGGCTGATAGAGCTCCTTTTGAGGTTTGGAACATTGGTCCTGGAACGCCGGATGATCCCTCCGATGATTTAAGAATTCAGTTTGCGATCATTGACGATGATGGATCAGGAGGCTGGAGTCCAGGTGACAGAATATATCCCTGGGAAGGAGAATACTACGAACCTCTGCCAGATATCGCGGACTACAATTGGCCCGCTGATTTTCATATCGGAAGGATAATGTTCAACGACTCGGAACCAGCTACAGGGACTATCGTCAGGTTTATCACCAACAAGCCTAACGCTTCGACGGATGTGTTTACGTTCGAGACCCAGAAGGCGACAATCTCATCTGATTTAGTCAATCTCGACGACATCAAGGTGGTTCCCAATCCCTACATTGTGCGAAATTCCTGGGAGCCCAGCCGCGATTATTCCCGTATTGCTTTCACCCATCTTCCTGAAGAATGTACCATCAGGATATACACTCTTTCTGGCGATCATATCCGAACTCTGACACATGAGAGTGCTGAATTTGACGGAAATGAGAACTGGGATCTTCTGACCAAAAATAATCAGAAAATCGCTGCGGGTATCTACATCTATCATTTGGAGTCAACATACGGAGAGAAAATCGGGAAATTCGCCGTGGTGCGATAACCTATATCATATAGGAGGTAAATTGCGATGAGAAAGTTACTTATGTTTTTGTTGATAGCCCACCTGGGGTGTTTCGCAGCTGCGGCCTGGGCTCAGGAATTCGACAATGTGGGGACATCCGGGGCCCAGTTTCTTAAGATGGATGTGGATGCCCGAGTGGTGGGCCTGGGTGGAGCCTATGCAGCCATAACCCAGGGAGCTATGTGCTTATACTATAATCCTGCGGGTATTGCAGGCCTGGAGGGTAATAGTGTGGCTTTCAGCTATACTGATTGGATCGCAGATATCAAATACAATTACCTGGCATATGCCCGACCCTTCCCTGGCTTTGGAAAGATTGGATTTCACGTGGCGGTCCTGACCATGGATGATATGGAAATGACCACCGTGGAGGAGCCGGATGGGACCGGGGATATGTTCGGAGCCAACAGCTGGGTGTTGGGAATAAGCAACGCCCACCAGTTGACTGATCGCTTCTCCTTCGGAGTAACTGCCAAAATCATAAGAGAGAAGATATCCGACATGACCTCAAGCTCCATAGCGTTCGATATCGGAACTCTATACTACACCGGCTTCAGAACCCTGAGGATAGCCATGTCCACTCGAAACTTCGGGAGTGATACCAAATACGGTGGCACTGAGCTGGAAGCTACCCTGGATCAGGATAACGATCCATTAACCCTTCCGGTTGAGGTAAGGCTTAATACAGAATCCCATCCCTTGCCTTTGACCTTCCGTCTGGGTATGGCTTACGATTTTGAGTTCGGCGAGGAAAGCAAAGTTATGGCAACACTGGATGGTTACAACACCCGGGACCGGGGACAGCAGGGAAGTGTAGGGCTGGAGTACCGCTGGCAGGAGAAACTTGCTCTCCGCGTGGGATATAAGATCAGAGCTGATGAGGAGGGTATAGCTGCTGGAGGTGGCTATGATTTTGAAATTCCCGGATTTGGAAATTTAGGTATAAACTATGCCTGGGCTGATCTGGGAAGACTGGAACAAGCACATCGGTTCAGCGCGGTTCTAAGCTTCTAAGATCGCAAAAACCCAAATAAAAACGCCAGACTCTTGTGTGGAGTCTGGCGTTTCTTTTTAATTAAAAAAATGCTAGGGGCTAAGATAAAGCCTTTAAATATAACCACTCATTTAATCCCGCATAATTTCTTACTTATAATATTTCAGGAAAACAAAAAGAGATATAATCTCGTGGACGTTCAGTAGTCCATTAAGGTAACCCTAATTATACATTACTCTTAGACTCCCTTTTTTATACCTGACAAAAATTATATCTGTGAATTTTTTTTCTGATGAAATTTAAGAGAAATGATAGCCAGAAGTTAAAAACGTTGTTTAATTCAACAGTAACTGTAGCAAATAACAACAATTGATTAATGGTTCGCTGTAAATAACTTAAGCAATATTTCTTAATTTAATTAAAATTTGTGTTGAATATCACAACACTCTTGTGATGCATTTTTAAACGAAAATGGTTTTAGATCTGTGATTTTATTTTTTTAACAGCATGGAATATATGAACTTAACACACGAGTTCTGAGGAGTGGAAATTTTCGGTATCAAGTTTGCATTAATAACTAATGGAAAATTAAATGGAGGTAGAAAAATGTCAATAATCTTTGTTTTGGTTTTCTTAGCGATAATTATGGGAATTGGCATGCGGAGAAATAGGAAGACTAAATTGATCTCCGAAATGCCACTATCTAAAATAGATGAGAAAAATTGGTTTTAAACTGAATGACAGGAGGTGAAAGATGTCGGTGATTCTGGGATTTGTTTTTATGGCAATAGTGATAGGATTTGGTGTCCGGGGAAAGAGCAAGACTGCTGAGATCCTGGAAGTTCCACTTTCAACAATCGATCAGAAGACTGTAATTCTAAAATTGAGGTGAACGAGTGAGAGGAAAAATATCGCTATTGGATCTGCTTTTCTTGGCCTTATTGGTGGAAAACTGTCGGGCCAAGGGAAAGGTAGAATGGGTTTTGAAAATCAATAAATAGGAGGTGAGTAAGATGTCAGTATTACTTGGATTGATTTTCTTAGCGGTGATCATAGGAATAGGCATCTGGCGAGCAAGGAAAGCTGTTCCAGTTCCTGAGAAGGAAGCGCTCAGGGCCAAACCTCCTCCAGGCTGGCAAGGCATTTTTGTACATCCCGGACATGCATGGGTGCAAGTACTTGAACCCTCCTTGGTCTCTGCGGGAGCTGATGAGTTTACCAGGTCAGTTTTCGGTTCTGTGGAAAGACTCACCCTTCCTGAACCAGGATCATTGATTCAGCAGGGTGGAAAAGCCTGGAAGATGAACAAAGGAGAGAGGGAGCTGGTTCAAACTTCTCCTATCAGTGGAAGGATTGTGGAAATCAACCGGGAACTGGAGAAGGATCCCAGCCTCTTGGCCCAGCAGGATACCAGGAAGAATTGGATTTTTAGGGTTAAGCCGATTAGACTGAAAACGGAATTGAAAAATTTACTACACGGGAGGATGCTAAGCAGATGGGAACAGGCAGTTAAGGATCAGCTGGTGGCTACTTTAACTCCTGCGGAGTTTCCGGTGTTACAGGAGGGAGGAGAGATAAAACCTGAGTTGGGAGATGAGTTAACTGCAGAGCAGTGGGAAAAGGTAACCAGAGAATTTTTTTCACCGGGTAAGAAAAAATAGAATAGGGACCGAACGGAAAAAGACATGCAGAATAATTCTATAAAAGAAAGGAAATTGAGATGCAGAATCTCCAAGAATTTCTACTAACAACCAAAAGCATAGAGTACATTATAGCTATCGTATTTCTTTTGACCTTCGTTCTTTTTTGGAGACTTTTGAATGTCACTGGCTACCGCCCGGTTAGAGAGTCCCTGGCTATGTTTTCCAGGTTAATCAGGGGAATTTTTACTCATCCCAGTCATACCTGGGCAGAGGTAGTGCAACCCAACCTGGTAAATGTGGGAATGGACAAGTTTACCTCCTCGGTTTTTGGGTCGATAAAGGAGATCAAGTTACCAAGAGAAGGTTACAGAATTCACCAGGGCGGCAGCGCCTGGAAAATAAAGAGGGGTGAAAGGGAATTGGTGCAAGCTTCGCCTGTCAGCGGTAGAGTGGTACAGGTCAACAAGGAATTCGTTAAAAATCCGAATCTATTGAATAAGCAAAATCCGGAAAAGAATTGGATCCTGAAGATCGAACCTACCAATCTTGCTCGAGAGCTGAGAAATCTTCTCACTGGTGAGAACATGGCCCGTTGGAATCAGGCGGTCAAAGAGCAGCTGGTAGCTACGCTGGTGCCAACAGATTATCCGGTTCTGCAAGAAGGAGGGGAGATCAAACCTGATTTAGGAAATGAATTGACTTCTCAGCAATGGGAGAAGGTAGCTCGAGAGTTTTTTAATGTTACGGAAATCTAAATAAGCACAACTGCAAAAAGGAGATATGATGACAAGAAAAAGAATCGTGACCGTCTTCTTGTGGTTGACTGCCTGTCTTCTCATTGTTTCCTATGCCGGTGGAGAGAAAGAGACAACATCTCCTGAAGGTGGACCAGAGACGTTGACCTTGAGCCATCTGGCAAAAATATACGAGCCGGTTCCATTCTCTCACGAAATGCATACCCTGGTGACTGAGGGTTGTGCAAGCTGTCACCATCATAGCCCAGAAGGCGAAACACCCTCCTGCGGTGAATGCCACAATCCATCTTCTGTCAAGGATCTGGGTATAGCAGGTTTAAAGGAGGCATACCACGGTAAGTGTATGGGTTGTCACAAGGAGATGGAGGTGGGTCCTACCGGCTGCACCGAGTGTCATGCTAAACTGACTAAAAAGAGCCCACCTAAAATTCAGCCGACTGCTGAGAAGAAGTCGAAGACCGGACCGGAAACCCTGACTTTGAGTCGATTGGAGAAAAAATATGAAGCAGTTATATTTTCTCACGAAATACATAATTTAATAACGGAGGATTGTGCGACCTGTCACCATCACAGCCCAGCTGGCCAGACCCCCTCTTGTGATAAATGCCACGACGCTCCATTTGATCCTGAGAATTTGAACATGCCCGGTCTTAAAGGTGCATACCATCTTCAATGTGTGGGATGCCACAAGGAAACGGGTGCTCCCGCAGGTTGCACTGAGTGTCATGCTAAAAAAGACAGCAAAAAAGGTGAGTCAAAAGAAAAATGATGGTTAAGTAAAGTAAACGGAGGATTGCAGATGAAAATTAGTCGAAGAAAGTTCTTTAAGATCGCCGGTGTGGCCGGAGGTGGTAGCTTATTAGGAAAAGCCAAATCCGCCCTGGGGGTGGAACGCTTCACAGGCTGGCCGGATCGTTTCGGTGTGCTAACCGATTTGACTCGCTGTGTGGGATGCCGCAGCTGCGAGGCGGCCTGCAATGAAATTAACAAATTACCTCCGCCAAAAGTCCCTTTTGAGGATCAATCTGTTCTGGAGAAAGAGAGGCGGGCTGGCGCAGAGTATTATACCTATGTTAATCGCTACACCGATCCAAAGAACAAAGGTGAGTGGGTTTTTCGCAAGGTTCAATGCAATCACTGTGACGAGCCGGCCTGTGCTTCCGCTTGTTTGGTAAAAGCTTTGAAGAAGACACCGGAAGGTCCCGTTATCTGGAATGAAAAAGTATGTATAGGCTGTCGGTACTGTATGACCGCTTGCCCCTTTTACGTTCCAGCCTATGAGTACTCAAATGCCTTCAGCCCCAACGTGGTCAAGTGCACTATGTGTTATGATACTCGGACTTCTAAAGGGAAGGTTCCGGCTTGTGTGGAGGCTTGTCCCATGGAGGTAATGACCTTTGGCAAACGCAAAGACTTAATCAAGGCTGCCAGAAAGAGGATTATGGATCATCCAGACAGATATGTTGATCACATCTATGGTGAACAAGAGGTAGGAGGCACCTGCTGGTTGTATGTTTCAGGAGTTCCTTTTGAGAAGTTAGGGTTCCCCATGGATGTGGGCATCAAACCTTATCCGGAATTCACCAGAGGATTTCTGTCCATGGTTCCCGCAGTTCTTGTAATCTGGCCTGCACTTTTGGGTGGGTTCTACATGTTCAGCAAAAACCAAAGACAGAGGGGTGAAGAAGAGGAGGAGAGATCATGAGCGAGTATGTGGGAAAAGCAAACGATGTCCAGACCTGGGTGAGAGAAAGGTTGTTCCTGGGGCTTTCTCTTAAGGCATACTTGAAGAGTTTGATGAAGCCTTTTAATATCGTGGCTGGAATAATTATTCTGATCGGGCTGCCTTTTCTTATAATGCGTTATACTCAGGGTCTGGGAGCAGTAACACATGCATCAAACGATCAACCCTGGAGTCTTTTTCTTAACTGGGGTCTTTTTACCGGCGTCCCTTTAGCTGCTACCGGCTATATAATGGCCTCAGCCGTTTACCTTTTTGGACAAAAGAATTACCATCCCATGGTTCGACCTGCTGTCCTTACCGGGTTTATTGGTTATCTTTTCGCAGTTATATTTCTTCTGGTTGATTTGGGCCGCCCCTGGCGCCTGCCTTATCCTATGATCGGCTATTTTGGCACAGCATCGGTACTGTTCCTGGTAGCATGGCACGTGGCTCTTTACCTTTCTACTCAGCTGGTTGAGTTTTTCCCTGCTGTATTCGAGTGGCTTGGGGCCAGCAGGTTTCGCAGATGGGCTATTGGAGTGACTGTGGGTGCCACTATATTCGGTGTAATACTCTCCACGCTGCATCAATCAGCTTTGGGTGCGCTGTTCCTCCTTGCTCCTGGAAAGCTCCATCCTCTATGGTATTCTGAGTTTATTCCTCTGTTTTTCTTTGTTTCCAGCATATTTGCTGGACTCTCGGTGATAATTGCGGAAAGCACAGTTACATCCCGTTTTCTTAAACACAGGTACAGCTCACAATACTTGGCCAGACTCCCTGGACTCACTTTAGGTCTGGGAAAAGCTGCCTCCTTTGTTCTTTTTACCTATTTTGCCCTGAAGATCGTAGGTTTAGCCCATGGGCACCATTGGGATCTTCTGAGCACGCCCTATGGCTACTGGTTTTTGGTGGAGCTGTTTGGATTTGTTCTCCTTCCATCTTTTCTTTTCGCATTTGGAGTGAGGAATGGAAGTGTGAGGCTTGTCCGTTTCACAGCGTTTTTCACCATAATCGGCTTAGCTGTCAACAGGTTCAATATTTCCCTGATAGCGCTTAATTGGCAGCTGCCCCATCGGGTGTTCTTCTATTGGAAAGAATTCATTATGGTTATCACCATCATTACCATTGAGATTTTAGTTTACCGCTGGATTGTGAATCGGTTACCAGTTTATCGCGAACACCCGCAATATCAGGAAGTTGATTTTGAGGAGGATCTTCAAACAAAAAAGGCGATGGTATGAAAAAGAGGGCAATAAAAAAGCAAAAAGCTGAATCTGCTGAGACCCAAAACCTTTGTATCTGGATGACTGCAGGGGTGATCTCCTTTAAATTGTGTCCATTTGATTACGATTGTGAACACTGCGACCTGGACAAAGCCATGCGGTCCCAGGTGAAGTCTCGGAAAATAAGCTCCAGAGCCAGAAAATCCAAGAGCGAACGCCTGGCACAGCTGGATAAAGGTTCTGGATTAAGGAAAGACTCAGAGAAACCTCCACCCTTTTTCACTTTTTCTGCTGGCAAGGAGGTAAAGGGACTATATCTATATTCCAGTCATCTATGGGCCAAGCATACCCAGGGTCAAATGTGGAAGGTGGGAGTTGATGAGCTCTTAGCCTACACTTTACCACCGCCGACAAAACTGGAATGGAATGGTTTGGACAAGAACCTGGTTCAGGAGCAGGTGTTCGGGAAAATCCTTACCCAGGCAGGAACGGTTTTTCTAATTGCTCCTCTCTCTGGACGTCTATCTCAAACTAATTCCAGATTAGTTCAAGAGCCGGAGTTACTGCAAAAGGATCCTTATGGAGAAGGCTGGTTAGCGGTTATAGAATGGATAGAGGACCACTCTGAACTGGAAAGGTTTTACACTGACAACAGAGCAAAAAGATTCCTTGACGAGGAAGCACAACACTTGAAGTTTCTGCTTAAACACCGAGGGATAGAGGTGGACCAGATTGGGGAAACCCTGCCTGACGGCGGAGCTAATATCAGGTATCTCCACCAAGTTTTACCAGGTAAGGTATGTCTGAGATTAGCAGTGGAGCTGGCGGCAACAGGTAAGCAGGCCTGGTGAATCTAGATCAGATCCAAGCTCGTGATAAAAGACAGAAAGGTGTAGAGGATTGGTGTGCCTCAGCTGCAAATAACCTCAGTCGGACTTCGCTTCAAAAGTCAAAAAAAGCTTTCCAATCGGGTGGAAAATTAGTATATTATATAAGATATAGGACTGGTTTTGGTATAGATTTACATATAAACATTAAAGTGAACCCAACACTGATATGCCTTTAGGATTAAAGTTCTTCATTGCGCTCTTCTTAGTGATGTTTGTGGGCTTGGCTGCCTTCACTTTTATAAATGTCAAAAACGAAGCCAACGACCTTCTGGAGCAGGTTCAGTTAGCCGCCCTGAGAACCACTGATCTGATTAAGGAGTCCACCCATTACAGTATGCTGATCAACCGGAAGGAGGACATTGAGCAGATATTCAAGAATTTCAGGAATATGCCCGGGTTTGAGGCTATTCGGATTTACGACAAGCATGGCGAAATAATCTATACGACCCGCCCGGAGGAAAGGCTGAACAAGGTCTCAATTTCCTCGGAGGCCTGCCAGGTATGCCATCGCTATCCCGAGCCACTTAAAGCCTTGGGCACAGAAGAACGTCATCGAATTATAAAAACTCCAGACGGGAACAGAG
>JBARPA010000265.1:0-3874 GCA_049642665.1 Candidatus Zixiibacteriota bacterium | reverse complement strand
ACGAATATAGTGATATGGCTGGTTCTTTTTCTGATTCTAAAAGCCCTTCCCATTCCGGTGGGCCGGATCCTTTTCATTATGGGACCTCCGTCTATCAAAATCCTTTTGATGTAAAGATCTTCAGCTTTCAATTTTGCGGTCCCGGTTACACTCAGTGCATTTGCAGTCGCGGACCTGATTATCTTCTCCAGAGGAACGGCAGCAACCTTGGGTATGAAGGCGAGAACATCTAAAGCCTCATCCACTTTTTTCCCTTTGATCAGATTTGCCACTCTTCTTATCTTTCTTGCCGACATTCTCAAGAATCTGGCTTTAGCCTTCGCCTCCATAAATCTCTCCTGTTACTTCAAAGAAGTTGATTTTTCCGTGACCTTTCCGGAATGCCCTCTGAATGTTCTGGTGGGAGCAAACTCTCCCAACTTATGTCCTACCATATTCTCAGTTATATAAACCGGAATGAACTTATTGCCATTATGGATGGCCAGGGTATGCCCTACGAAATCCGGGGTTATGGTGGAACGCCTGGACCAGGTTTTGATCACCTTTTTTTCTCTGGACTGGTTTAAGGCCTCTATTTTCTTTAAGAGATGGTCATCTACAAACGGACCTTTTTTGAGCGATCGGGCCATTTATCTTCTCCTCCGAATGATCAATTTATCCGAGAGTTTCTTTTTTCTTGTCTTGAACCCCTTGGTGGGCTTACCCCACGGGGTGCAGGGGTGCCTTCCTCCTGAGGACCTACCCTCGCCCCCACCCATGGGATGATCAACCGGGTTTTTGGCTACGCCTCTGACCTTGGGGCGTTTTCCCACCCATCTGGATGCTCCGGCTTTTCCCAAGGAGATGTTTTCATGATCCAGATTACCTACCTGACCCAGCGTAGCATAACAATCCAATCTAACTAACCTTATTTCGCCCGAGGGTAATCTCAAATGGGCATATTCTCCTTCTTTAGCCGCCACCTGAGCCACTGCTCCTGCCCCCCGGGCTATCTGCCCGCCCTTTCCTTTTTTAAGCTCCACATTATGAATCATGGTTCCCAGAGGAACTCTTCCTATGGGCACGGCATTACCCACCTTTATCTCGGCATCGTCGCTGGCAATAACTTCATCCTTCACCTTAAGCCCCAAGGGAGCAAGAATATATCTTTTCTCCCCATCAGCATAATTCAAAAGCGCAATGTTAGCAGATCTATTGGGATCGTATTCAATGGAAGCTACCTTCGCTGGAATATTCAATTTATCCCTTTTGAAATCGATAACTCTATAGAATCTTTTGTGTCCACCTCCCCGGTTCCGAGCAGTAATTCTCCCCTGTCTGTTTCTTCCACCCTTTTTCTTAAGGGGTCTGAGTAAAGATTTCTCCGGTTCGGTTCCGGTTATCTCATTAAAAGTGGAGATAGCTCTCCACCTCAGAGACGGCGTTATGGGTTTAAATTTCTTTAAAGGCATTTCAAAACCAAATCTTTAAGTATTAATCAAAAGCAGATGTCATTTCTCCAGAAAGCGATTTTTTGAAATATTTAACTTTATACACTGTAAATTACGTTTTTAAATCTTTTGGGTTTGTCTGATCCAATCTGCTGTATAAATCTCCGTTTAATAACATTTTCCTATTCATAAAAACTATAAACTGGTATGGGTAAAACCTCCAAATTCGCATAATATTTTCCGCCTCAGACCGTCTCGAAAATTTCTATTGTCTCCCCTGGCTTGAGTTGAACAACAGCCTTTTTCCAGTTGGTTCGTTTTCCCTCGAATCTTCCCATTCTTTTCAGTTTTCCATGTTGATTCATGGTGGTCACTTTCTTGACCTTCACCTTGAAAATATCCTCCACCGCATTTTTTATCTCCAGCTTGTTGGAATCCTTATCCACAACAAAGAGATATTTATTCTCATTGGTGCGGAGTTTGTTTCCTTTTTCGGTAAGCTTGCCGGTGATTATCACTTTTCTGGAGGACTTCAACTGACAAACACCTCCTCCAAAACTTGCAAACCCTTCTGAGTTAAGACAAGAAACTCAGAGTTTAAAAGATCATACGGGTTAACGGTCCGGGCTTTTTTATAGGTCAAAGTTTTTATATTTCTACAGGATCTATAAAGCTTATCATCCTGAGGTTCATCCAGAAGCAAGCACTTGGAATCAAAAACATTCAAGTTTTTCAGAATCTGAACCACACTTTTTGTTTTGGGTTGATCTAAGATTATATCCTGAATTATCTTTATCTTTTCTTCTTTAGCCATAAAGGAGAAGGCTGATTTCAAAGCCAATCTTTTAACCCTTTTAGGAATTCTGACCCTGTAGTCACGGGGAAAAGGACCAAAAGTTCTTCCCCCTCCAACCCAGATGGGGGAATTGATGGTTCCGGCCCGGGCGCGACCGGTTCCCTTCTGGCGCCAAGGTTTAGCTCCGCCTCCTCTCATAGTAGAGCGGGTCTTTTTACAAACCGTGCCCTGTCTTTGATTGTCCAGATAAGCTTTTACATATTCGCAAACCACATCTTCATTAGGGCTTATACCGAACATATCATCCTTAAGTTTAACCTGACCCACTGATTTACCTTCTATGTCATAAAGGGCTGCACTGGCCATAGATCAACCTCTTTTAGTCTTTCTTATGGTCAAAATCGAGTTTCTTTTACCGGGAACTGCCCCTTTAACCAAAATAATATTTCTATTCGCATCCAGATCAATGATCTCTAGATTTCTCAGGGTTACCCTATCCCTTCCCATTCTCCCTGCCATTTTTTGACCTTTCCAGACCCGGGAAGGGTAGGAACTTCCCCCGATAGAACCGGGTGCTCTCGACCTATCAGATTGACCGTGTGATTTGGGACCTCCTTTGAAATGATGCCTCCTCACCCCACCCTGAAATCCCAATCCTTTCGATATCCCGACGATATCCACTTTTTCTCCCACAGAGAAAATATCAGCTTTTACCTCCTGGCCGAGTTTGACATTTTCTCCCTTTTCCAATCTGACCTCTCTTAATATCCGCATGGGTTCGATTTTGGCATTGGAAAAATGTCCTGAAAGCGGTTTATTAACCAGAGGTTTTCTTTTTTCTCCGAATCCCAGTTGAACCCCACCATAACCGTCTTTTTCCCTGGTTTTTATCTGGATTACTTTGCAGGGACCTGCCTCAACAACAGTTACCGGGACCACATCGCCATTAGCATTAAAAACACGATTCATCCCTATCTTTTTTCCGATAATTCCGTTCATTTTAAAATTATACTTTGATCTCCACATCCACTCCGGCAGGTAGATCCAGCTTCATCAAGGCATCCACCGTTTGAGGGGTGGAATTATATATATCTATAAGTCTTTTATGTATTCTGGTCTGGAATTGTTCTCTTGATTTCTTATCCACATGGGGGGATCTCAGGATGGTATAAAGTGTGCGTTTAGTGGGTAGAGGCACTGGTCCTGATATTTTTGCCCCGGTGCGAATAGCGGTTCTTACAATCTCCTTGGCAGACTTATCCAGGGAATTATGATCGTAAGCTTTAAGCCATATTCTTATTTTCTGTCCATCCATATCTTTTTCTTACTAAACAGGTCTTTCGTGTTTAAAGTTAAAGAAACGTCAGTATCCGTAAGTTTGTTTGTATATCAGCTATTTATTCTAAAATATCGGTGACCACACCGGCACCTACGGTTTTTCCTCCCTCCCGAATGGCAAATCGCAGCTCCTTCTCCATGGCTATGGGGCATATCAGCTCCACCTCCATGTTTACGTTATCTCCGGGCATCACCATCTCCACTCCCTCCGGCAACTTGATCATTCCCGTAATATCCAACGTCCGACAATAAAACTGAGGCCGGTAACCCGAGAAAAATGGAGTGTGACGGCCTCCCTCCTCCTTGGCCA
>JBARPA010000264.1:0-8208 GCA_049642665.1 Candidatus Zixiibacteriota bacterium | reverse complement strand
GAATATCTCAGGGGGTCTACCCGGAACCAAGGAATGGATCCTGCAGGTTGTCACCCGCTTTCACATTCCTCTGGTTTCAGGCTGCACTGCAGTTGTGGCACCGGAGTTTTATCCGTATTTGCAGTCGGGCCAGTTAAAGGGCCTTCTGGGTGGGATGAAGGGAGCTGCGGAATATGAGAAACTGGTAGGAAAAATTGGATTAGGTAGAAGGGGAATGGATTCCCAATCAGTTTCACATATAGTTGTTTTTCTTTTTATCTTAATTGGCAATATAGCCTATTTCGCTACCAGAAAGGGAAAAAAGAAATAGGTTCAATGAGATAGAGTAATATGTTTTCGATGGAAATCATAGGAACTTGGTTAGCGGCAGGCTTGACCCTTTTTATCTTCAGCTTCTTGTATAAGGATAATCCCTTTTACAAATTTGCTGAACATCTCTATGTGGGAATATCAGCAGGTTACTGGATCTCACTTCAGTATCACAACGTTTTCAGGCCTAATCTCTGGGATCCACTCATGAGGGGAGATTTAACCCTTTTGATCCCTTTTGCCCTGGGAGTTTTGCTTTTCACCCGGTTCAGCAATAAGTTTTTCTGGTTGTCCAGGTGGGCTATGGCGTTGATCATAGGAATCTTTGCCGGGATCGCCATCATAGGCTATGGCACCGGTGATTTGATCCTGCAGGTTCATGCTAATATTTTGCCCTTGTGGACCGGAGAATGGTTCGAATCTTTCAATAATTTCCTTCTGATCTTCGGAGTTTTAACGGCACTGATTTACTTTTTCTTCTCCAAAGAACATAAAGGGGCAATTGGAACAGGAGCGAAAATCGGTATCTGGTTTTTGATGATCTCCTTTGGGGCATCATTCGGCTATACCGTGATGTCCAGGATGTCACTGCTCATTGGTAGAATTTATTTTCTTCTAGAGGAATGGTTGGGCATAATAAGTTAAGTTGTGGCATCTCTCAACCAGAGTTCTATGTTTTGATTAAGGTGGAGAATTAATGGGTCTGAACTTTGTTTTTACCCGAAATGATTTTCATTTAGAATTCATTCTGGAAATCTGGAAAAAATATATAAATCTAAAAAACTTTTTTCAAAGGAGGAGAAATTGAAAAGACTTCTTTTTGCTTTTTTGGCTTTGGCTTTTTGCTACTCTTCTGGTCACGCAGCAGAGTGGGAGAAGGCTCTGGATTTGAACTTGACCCTGACCCAGAACTCCTACAGCGACAGTTGGGTGGGAGGGGAAGTGGGGTCCGTGAGCTGGATGGGCAATTCCAATTTCAAGGCAGCCAAACAGCTATGCTCCAAGTTCAACTGGAGCAATACTTTAAAGCTGGCCTTCGGACAGACCCATCAGCAGGATCAGGAAACAAAACACTGGAGAAAACCCTTCAAGTCCACTGACCTGATAGATGGTGAAAGCCTGGGGCGCTTCACTTTGGATGCCTTTGTGGATCCCTACCTGGCTTTTAGAGTGATCTCCCAGTTTATGGATGCTTCGGTGCCAGAAGCGAAACGTTATCTCAACCCGCTCACCCTTTCCGAATCAGGAGGTATTTCAAAATTGCTATACAAAAGAGAGGAGACTGAGTTTTTATCACGTTTAGGGATCGGGCTCAGACAAAAGATCAACAAAGAGATAGTCGACACCCTAAATGAAAAAACCGAAACCCAAAGTACCAATGATGGTGGATTTGAATCGGTTACCGATTTCAAAACCTCGTTGCCTGGAGGCAAGATAAACTATACCACCAAGTTAACCATTTTCAAGGCGATCTTTTATTCTGAATCGGACGAATTAAAGGGCAAGCCGGAGGAGGATTACTGGAAAGCCGTGGATGTGAACTGGGAAAATATAATATCCGCATCCATTACAAAATATCTGGCAGTAAACCTTTATATTCAATTTCTCTATGATAAGGAGATCGATTTGAAGGGCCGGTTTAAAGAAACTCTGGCTTTAGGATTGACATATAAACTTTTTTGATTTACATTGGAGTTCAAGAGGAGTTTTTAAACACAATCAGGGAGTTGATGGACTTAACCTGAAATTCTAAGAAGGAGTTTAGAAAAAAGAGAGTCTAAAAACCTTTTCATGGAGAGATAAAATGAAAAAGGAAAGGATGATTCAGCTGTTTGGGGTATGTTTGATCCCTTTTTTGTTGCTTGCTTTCCTGGGATGTGCTTCCACCAAGTATGTGAATAGGAAGGTGGAGGAGCTTGAAGGTAAAATTCAGAAAAACCAGGAGGAGATCGAGACTCTGGGTCAAAATCTTGATCAGGTGGACAACAAAGCCGAGAAGGCCAAAAGCAGTTCAGAACAGGCACTGAAGGAGGCGCAAGAGGCTTTGAAAAAAGCAGTAGCTCTTGGCGAATACAAGGAGTTTTGGAGAAAAGAGATAAACTTCGATTTTGACAAGTATATCTTGACCAATATTGGTCAGAATGTATTGGATGAAATCGGACTAAAGATGCAGGAAGATCATCAGTTGATTTTAGAAATATCCGGTCATACCGATGCTATCGGGAACAACAACTACAATCTCCTTTTGGGACATAATAGAGCTGAGAGCGTAAAGAGATACTTGGTTGAAAAGTTCAAAATATCTTTGGCAATGATGTACACTGTGAGCTTCGGAGAATCGAAGCCCGTAGCGGAAAATGATTCACCCAAGGGAAGAACAGCCAACCGGAGAGCAGAATTGCGACTCTTAGCTCCATGAACATTTGAGTCTGTGAATAAAATCACTATACTTGACATTTTTGAGATCTAGCGTATATTTACATTGTTTATTATTGCTCTTTACAAATAATCTAATAGTTAAATAACTTAATAAAAGTGATGACACCTGGGTCAGAGAAAAGATTTTAAAGGAGTGAATCTGTCCTGGGGGATGTTAGGATGTGTGGAAAGTTTGTTTGATATTTAATCCCTCAAGGAGGTGATGTGAGAAAAATAGATTTTTCGCAATTGGATGATAAGACAAACCTTGAATTTCAACTTCTGGAGGTTTAGCCATGAGAAAGATTTTAATTTCAGCTATAATTGTTATCCTTACCTTCTCTGCATTAATACTGCCGCAAAATGCAAATGGCGTTCCTTCTAAATCACCGGAGAGTCAAGTAGGATGCGTTCGCAACGGGTTTGTGGTGAAATTTTCCTCAGATTTTGAGGACATTAATCCAAAAGCTGAGAAATGGATTGTGCTTACTGGAATTTGGGAGCTGGATGCTTTAAATCAATATTTCAGAGTGGATCTTATGGAGCCGGTGTCACCCTGGAAAATATTGCAATCCGAGCTTCCTGAAAAATCCAGGTATTATCTTTTGAAATGTCATCCTCTGAGTTCGCTTGATGTAGTAATGGATACCTATTTGAGTCTTCCTTTTGTGGACAATGTGGAACTACTTGACAATAATAGCAAATTCTTTTTCTATCCTGAAAATCAAAAGTCAAAGTCAGCTGAGGATAAATCCAATAACTCAGTTATGAAGCCATCGGCCGATATCCCCTGTGAATTTTCAATATCCCAGAATTTCCCCAATCCATTCAATGCTCAGACCTCATTTTCCATAAGCTTGCCTGATGAAACACATGTGAATGTTGTAGTCTATAACGTTATGGGGCAAAAAGTTAAGATCCTGGTGGATGAAGGCCTAACTGCTGGAATCCATACTATAACCTGGGACGGAACAAACGAATCTAATCAGAATGTGTCAAGCGGTATATATTTCTATCGTATTGTGACACAAGAGAATGTAGTGACCAGGAAAATGACCCTGATAAAGTAATTATTATTGGGATAACAACTTAACAAAAACCGCCACAGAATTTCTGTGTGGCGGTTTTTTTCTTGACAAGCTTGAAGACCTAATATATATTGATTCATCAGAATAAGTAATCAGTAGTAAGATCTTTAAAAATCAGAGAAGCCCAAAAGGGCAAGCAGAGAGGTAATCTTCTGCTTTTAAAAAGTGTTGCTTTAAAAGGGTATTTAAGGGCAATGGAAAGGAGGTGAAAGAAGGAACAAGTTACTGATATCATGCCTTTTTAAACCGGCCACTTAATTTAGATTCTGGAGGAGGTGATCTAAAAAGGGAAAAGCCTACAAAGCTCAAAATGGAGGGGGGAGTTAGTGTCAGGATATTAAATCTTCAACCTTAAAGCTCGGGGGAATTTAAAATGAAGAGGTTAATCTTAACGTCAATTGCAATATTGACTTTAGGTATTGCTTTGAATCTTTCGGCATTTGCTGGAGAGATCGAGCCAAATTTTGCAGCTTATCTTGAGACGCTGGGGGACAATGATTTTGCCTCAGCTATTGTCTATCTGAGGGATCGTCCCAATATAAAAGCTATGGACAATGCTTTGAGGGCTGAGAAGGCAACTATGGCTGTTCGTCATGAGAGGGTGATAACTGCATTGAGACAGGCAGCACAAAGATCACAGCCAGCCCTTCTGAACTACCTCGGTGCGCAGAAAGAAAAGGGAGCGATCACAGGATACACCCCTTACTGGATTATGAATCTGGTAGTGGTCTACGCTACCAAAGCTGAGCTTGAGAGAATCGCCCAGCGCGGGGATGTGGAGGTTATTGAAGGAAACTTCAAGGCGACTTTGATTGACCCAGTAACTCCGCCCTATATGGGTTCTCCTACTCTGGGCATAGGGGTAACCCTTAGCCTTAAAGCCATCAATGCAGATAGGGTCTGGTATGAGCTGGGCTATACCGGTTATGGCAGGTTAATTGGTGGCCTGGACACTGGCGTGGACGGAGACCACGCAGCACTGACTGACAGGTGGAGAGGAAACTGGCAACCCTGGCAGGAGTGCTGGAGAGACGCACTGGGAACAGGCACAACATATCCTGTTGACACCCACGGACATGGCACACATACTATGGGCACTATGTGCGGAGCAGGCCATGCTACGGGCGATACGGTCGGTGTGGCCTGGGAAGCGCAGTGGATAGCTGACAATTCAATCAACCAGGGTGTTGGTCCGGAGTTTGATAACGATGTTCTGGGGGCTTTCCAGTGGTTTGCTGATCCGGACGGAAATCCAGGTACCACCTACGATGTTCCGGACGTGGTTCAGAATTCCTGGGGCATAGATGGCCGCTTTGGATACGATTACCAGGATTGCGATTACAGATGGCAAACGGCTATAGAAGCCTGCGAGGCGGCTGGCGTGGTGGTCACCTTCAGCGCCGGAAACGAGGGGCCATATCCCCAAACCCATAGATCGCCCGCTAATATCTGCAAAAGCCCTACGGTCAATTTCTCAGTGGGAGCAGTAGATGCTGAGTACTACAGTTGGCCTTACCCCATATGCTCTTTCAGCAGTCGGGGACCATCTGACTGTAATACCTCGGTCATAAAGCCTGAAGTATCTGCGCCGGGATATTATGTCTACTCGTCTTACAACAATGGGGGTTATGTCCGGATGAGCGGAACCTCCATGGCCGGACCTCACGTAGCAGGCGTGGTGGCTTTAATGAGACAGGCCAATCCTAATGCTGATGTGCAGACCATAAAAGAGGTCTTAATGAGCACTGCTCGTGACGAGGGTACAGCAGGCGAGGACAACGATTACGGATGGGGATGCATTGACGCCTACGCGGCCGTGCTCGCAATTTCCGTGACTGACACCATACCACCAGAGGTAACCGTGACCGCTCCCAATGGTGGTGAGGTTTTGACTATCGGAACTATCTACACTATCACCTGGAATGCCACGGATAACGTGGGAGTCACCTCCACGGAGATCGATTATTCCTATGATGGCGGAACCAACTGGTTTGACGTGGCGGATTTGTCGGGAAATCCCGGCTCTTATGATTGGACTGTTCCCAGCACGGCTTCCACCCAATGCTTGGTAAAAGTTACCTGTTTTGACGCAGCTACCAACTCAGGTTCTGATGTCTCTGATAACTTCTTCACTATTCAGGGGGATACGGAGCCACCGGTGGTCACGGTGGTTCAGCCAAATGGCGGTGAGACCTTGAATGTCAGCTCAGTTTATAACATTCAATGGAATGCTACGGATAATATCGGGATAACCTCCATCGATATCGATTATACTTATGATGGCGGAACTAACTGGTTTGATGTGGCTGATCTATCGGGAAATCCCGGCTCTTATGATTGGACCGTTCCGAACACACCGTCCACCACCTGCCTAGTCAAAGTCTATGCATACGATGCTGCCACAAATGAGGGCTCGGATGTTTCAGATGCTTACTTCACCATACAAGCTCCGCAGGAGACTCCCATGTTTGTGGAATCGATAGGCTTAAGTATGAAGATTGCCGGGCCAAATCGCACTGCCTCTGCTACCCCTAAGGTGGTAGAGGATATTGCTGCTTACCCAGCTTTGGAAGGCGTGACGGTTTACGGACACTGGTATGGAGCAACCTCTGATATGGATCAATGCATAACCGGGTCAGACGGAACCTGCACGGTTAAATCTAATAAGGTTAAGAATCCGACCCAGCAGTTCTGTTTCCAGGTGGACAGCCTGAAAAAGGTTGACTACTACTGGGAGGATACCAAAGGCGTAACCTACAATTGCATAGGCCCGAACGGAAAGTTGGTTGCTGGTATTGTCTCTGAGTTCAGTGTCTCCCAGAACTATCCCAATCCTTTCAATCCGATGACTGAGTTCTCCATCAGCTTGCCTCAGGAAACTCATGTGAACCTGGTGGTCTATAATGTTATGGGACAGAAGGTAAAGACTCTGGTTAACGATCACATGAGTGCTGGAACTCATTCTATAACCTGGGATGGAACCAATGAGAATGGCAATGTGGTGTCCAGTGGAATCTACTTCTACAAAGTTGTAGCTGGCGATATTATGACTACCAAAAAGATGATACTGATGAAGTGATCTCAACTTAAATAACGACTTAGGAGAAAAAGCCGCCTCCATATTTCGGGGGGTGGTTTTTTTCTTGACAAGTTTGCAAGTACTTATATATTAGGGGTTGCATACAAAGATCTTTTAAAAGGTTTTCAGACGGGCAACATTGTAATTGAACTCAATCTTTGGGAGAGAAGAGCAACTTCCAGAGGATCTGTTTAAAGGCAGAAAGGAGGTGAAAGAAGGCGGAAAATAGCATCGGGGCTACAACAATTGTGGAGATTTGTCATTTGATCCCGGAAGGAGGTGATAGTAAGGGCATATTTGTTTTTCATTAAATGAAGAGGCTAACCTTTAATCTTTAATGCAAAACGTTTGGGGGTATTGAGATGAAACACGTTACCATTTTTTTAGTTCTCCTCCTTTTCGCATTTACATCTCTGGCTTTAGCAGAAAAGGCGGTGAGGATTCCTTTTCAACCCGCACCTGACGAGATTCAGTATGTGCCTAACGAGTTTGTAGTTAAACTAAAGGCCGACATACAAGCCTTTACAATGGGAGCGGAAAACGGTGTTCCGGTCATCGGCATGAGAGCATTTGATATTTTGAACCACAGGTTTGGGATTGATCGGATGAAGGCTGAATTTCCCGGTTCCAAAGCTGAGCCTGGTGTTCCGGACCTGTCCAGGCATTACGTGTTAAGATTCAGGGCGCCGATCGCCTTGGAGCGGGTGATGAATGCTTATGCCGAGAATCCTTTTGTGGAAAATGTGGAACCCATAGGGATTCATCCCGTGCGCGGTGTGCCGGATGATCCGTACTTTGATGATCCGCCTGTCAGCTTTCCGTACTACCAGTGGCATTTTGAGCAGGGAAGTGCCGACCATGATGTGGACGCTGCTGCTGCCTGGGATCTTGAGACCGGGGATGCTTCAGTTATTATGGGAATCTTAGACAGTGGTGTAAGATATTACCATAGGGACCTTGGAGGCTACCTAGCTCCGGATGACGTGACCCAGGGTAATATGTGGATCAACTCTGGTGAATATGGCAATGGAAAGGAATCCAACGGAGTAGATGATGATGATAATGGGTATGTCGACGACTGGATTGGTTGGGACTGGGTGGATGGAGTAAGGCCCTGCCACAAAACCGAGGACTGTAGCACACCAGATAACGATCCCCGGGACCACAACGGTCACGGAACCCACGTTGCAGGAATAGTCGGTGCAATCACCAACAACACCTATTGTGGAGTTGGAATGGCCGGCGGTTGGAATGCCTCGCGCTATGAGCCTTCCAATGGTGTTAAGCTCATGGCCCTGAGGGTGGGGTGGAGTG
>JBARPA010000263.1:0-7099 GCA_049642665.1 Candidatus Zixiibacteriota bacterium | reverse complement strand
GTGTTTATCTGACCCTTTCTGCACGGCCTCCGGATCGCCCACGACTAAAAACACCAGTTTATCCGGATGAAGGTATCTTTGCGCCACGGCGAGGACATCATCCGGCGTTACGGCTTCCATATTTTTGGTGTAGTTTTGCCAGTAATCATCATGCAGGCCGGTATAATCATCATCAGCAAAGGTGTTGACAATGTTCTTTTTACTGCTGAAGGGATTGACCAGGTCACTGATGAAACTGGCTTTGGAATTATTGACGATCTCCGCTTCGCATTTCTCGGTACGGATACGCTTGATCTCATCGATAATAAGCCTGGTGCCAAAAGCCCCAGTGGCGTGCTTGGTCTGGAACCATGCCCTGAACGTGCCGGAATACAAAACAGGACGATCGAAGGTGCTGCCGGTGTTGTAAGCTAAGCCCTCATCCGAACGCACCCGACGCGTGATCCGCGAGGTGAAACCGCCGCCTCCGAGAATGTCGTTCATCACCGTGAGGGCATACTTGTCGGGTATGTCCCGCTTGACGCCAACGTGTCCCACACAGATGCGTGACTGGTTGACATCCTCTTTCTTAATCATATACACTCCGGGTTTTGGATCGGGGATCTGGTCGGGAATGGTGGGGAGATTCAACTTTTGATCAGGCCATCCTTCAAGCATGTTGTTCAGCTTGGCCAGGATTTCTTTGGTCTTGAAATCACCGGAAACAGCAAAAATGAAGTTTTTGGGGAAGAAGTATTTTTTATGGAAAGCAATCAAATCTTCCCGGGTGATCGAATTGACCGATTGTTTTGTACGGCGTAATGGAATGGTGCACGGGTGGTCGCCATACATCAAGAACTTCCACTCGCGGGATTCGATGGCGGAGGTAGAGGCATTTTGTTGTTCCATCTCCGTGAGAACATCGGTGCGGTAGCGATCCAGGGCTTCCTGCTCGAAAACCGGAGTTCGCAGGATCTTCTTGAACAACTCCAGCCCCTGGTCTATATCTTTGGACAGGCAAAAAAGACTAGCCATGCCCTGTGAACCACTGATATTGATGGAGATCTCCCCGGCCAGGAGGGCGAGCTGCTCGTCGAGTTCTTTTGCGATCATCCCCTGGACACCACCGTTTCGCATCAGGTAACCGGTTATATCCGCTAATCCAGCTTTTTCTATTGGTTCGTACATCGAACCAGTGTGGATCAAAACTCTCAATTCAAAAATGGGAACTTCCGGATTCTCAGCCACATAGGCGGTAGCACCACATTTCAATGTATGTCTGTAACCATCAGGCTTGGGTGGTTTATATTTCAGTTCCTTGAATTTCAATTTGTCGGGGTGGTCAACGATTTCATCCGCCTGGGCAACAGAGGTGGAAAACAGCACGGCAGCCAACACCAGGATCATCACCAGTGCCACCAACCGGGTTAATGGCAAAATAGATAATCTTCTCATGTTTTTTTCTCCTTTGGTCTATGCGTTATTTTTTCTCAGCAGATTTAAGTTCTTTAAGGTGTTCGTTGGCGATTTTCAGCAGTTTTTCCATCTGCGCTTTCTCATTAGGATCTTCAATCTGATCCACCTGCATGGAAAACATGCCGATCATCTGCTCAAGTCGGGTCGCATCGGTCATAGATTTGATCATCTGGGCTGCCTGGGTGAGTTGCGGATCTTCACCGCCTTCTCCCTCACCCTCAGGGCTAACTTTGGGATTTATTATTAACACATTCCTTTGATCGTTCGCGAAATAGTTGTTGGCCACACGCTGGACATCCTCGGCAGTCACCAGATCGCACATCTTAGGGTTGTTGTTGGCCTCGGTCCAGTCGCCCTTTGCAGCATTTTGGCCGAGAAAAAACAGGATACCCATTCCGGACATAATGTCCATAAAGCGGATTTTTTGCACACGTAACTGGTTTTTGACTTTCTGTAATTCTTCTTCGGGCACCAGGTTATTCTTCAAATCTTGGATGACTTCATAAATCGCCTCTTCCAATTGTGCGGCACGCACACCGGAGATCCCCTGGGCAGTGATCTGGAATGCTCCGCCGTACCTCTTGGAATCCTGTCTGGCATTAACCCCCAGGCCGCTTCCGCCAAACATGCGCATGCGGCGCCTGACAGAGCTCTTGGCGATACCATTTTCCTCAACCAACTTCTTGTATAACCGTCCGGTCTTGCCGCTCATAATCCCGGCCAGTACTTCCAGCGGATAACTATCCGAGTGTTTCCAGGCTACGGTGTGGTACCATATTTCGGCCTGTGGGCTGGACTCCGCTTGGGCAACCAACCGCTTTTCCCCATATTGCTTTTCCTCAAGTGTTATGACGTCGGGTGGCTCCGTCTTACCGCGGCGAATGCGTTCGAAGTACTTCTTAACCAGTTTAATCATCTTATCGGATTCCAGATCTCCGACCAGGATCATGGTCAGGTTGTTCGGTGCATAATAGGTATCATAATACTGATTAGCCTGCTCCCGGGTAATATTTCCCACGTCGGAGGACCAGCCAATGACATCCCAGTGGTAAGAAGATGATTTCCAGAACATAGCCCGGAAATCCTCCTCGATCAGGCCAGTCGGTGTTGATTCGACGCCCAGGCGGCGTTCCTCACGCACGACATCCCGCTCAGAGTAAAATTCCCGGAAAACAGGATTTTTGAAGCGGTCAGATTCCAGCCACATGAACAGCTCAATTTTGTTTTTGGGCAGGCGGACGAAATATCCGGTCATATCATCCGATGTCATGGCATTCAGGAAAAATCCGCCATTCTTGTTGTACAACTCATTGAGCTGGTCCTTGATGATCAACTGGCGTTGTTCCAGAATCAAGCTGTCAAACACCGCGTCGATTTCCCTGTAGCGAGGAGTCTTGGCTTCTGGATCGTGCATGTCCTCAATCTCCCCGCGACGCAATTTTTCACGCATTATTCGCTCCTCAGCCCGCATCAATTCCTTAAGCGAGTCGAGCTGAGACATGATCTCGCGATCGCGCTGGATATCTTTGGTCCCGATGGTTTCGGTTCCCTTGAACATCATGTGTTCGAAAAGATGGGAAATACCGGTAATACCGGTGGCTTCATTAGCTGAACCGACCCGCGCGATAATTGCGGCCATAATTGTCGGTGATTCATATCGCTCAACCATTAAAACCTGCATGCCATTATCCAGCCAGTATTCTTTGGCATCGATGTTTTGGGCGGCTGCTGGAATAACAGCGGTAAGTACCATCACCGTACAGATGAAAACCGTGCACATAATGTATCTATTCATGAATTACTCCTTCTGTGATTTTAAATTCAATGGATCAATCAGTATAACTTGTATTCCCTTCCGGGTGTCATTAAATGAAATAATAATTTATTAAAGCGTGAAGGTCAAGCACAAATTAAGGTTAGAATGGTGAGTTTATGCCTTTTGATAAATCATCCTGGTGAGGTTACGGATCGAATCCCTGACCCAGTAATCCAGCACTGAAGAGGTAGCTTCTAATTGGCCAACAGATTACGAGCATTTCATTACCCTCCAACGACTTCCAGCTGTTTAAGCATAGAATAGACGGACGGAGAGCGCGAAGCACACAAAAGTTTACTGAGGGTGAGGTCGGGGCCGCTATTGACCTGCCAGTTTTCTATCCCGTTAGCCACTGACCTTCTTAACAGGAGCTTTATTCTCTGAATACCTAGAAAAATGAATTATGGGGTCGTTTGATCTTTTCCTACTCTGTTCCTTCTGGTGAGAGTAATATTGCTGCAAATTCCCGGGATCGTATTTACTTTCTCTTGACCTGAACTAAGTTATTGTCTCTTTCCCGGTCAATCAAAATCAGGTAGGGGTCGATCCCTGCCCGAACCGGTTTCTTGTCCACTATAATCTCAATATCCGATTCGTTCTGGGTGAATTTGTGTTTCTTGAGGTACAGCTCTTCTTCATTCTCTCCAAGAACGCCGATGTCGATATAGTCTCCTATGGGGATTTCGGTCTGGTTGCCGATGCTGTCGGCCCGAAATTTGTGGGTGGAGGCTGCCAGTGTAACTTTGTATTTTCCATCATCCAATTCCACGTAAGAGGCCGATTTAGCTTCATTTGCCCACAGGGTGATGGTCTCGAACAGATCGATGATGAGGTACTGCAGGCTGTCTGGCGTGAGGGCCTTAAAGGCATTTAACAGATCCAGAGAGGTGGCAAAGACGTCTTCCTTGTGTCCATACTTCTCCACGACTTTCCTCAGAGCCGTGTTTACGCGATCCTCACCAACGTAATCCTGCAGTGCGTACATCAAAACTGAACTTTTTGGATAATTCAGATAATACTGATCGGCGTAGCTTCTCATCAGGGGTCTTTCACCCTGGACGTCTTTTTTCCGTCTGGTAAGATATCTGTTCATCTCTTTTTTCAAGAACTTTCGGGATATCTCTTTTCCGTATTCCTTTTCAAGACACATGACTTCAACATACATGGCCATGGTCTCCGTGAGCATCTCGGCACCTTCGGCAAAGGCTGGCTTCACAATATATGCCCACCACTGGTGAGCCATTTCGTGAGTGCAGATACCGAACACCATGTCGATTTCTTCAGGATCCTCCAGATTGCTGATGAAGCCGGCATCTTCCCGCCAGGTAAAGAGTGTGGGCTGGGAGCGAGCCCCGAAATCGACGTAATTTGGTATTTCGGCGATTCTGACGAATCGGTAGGGGAAGGGACAGAAATTCTTGGTGCAGTAATCGAAAGATCGCTTTACACCTTTGATCATGCGCTGGATATTGTCAGGATGCTTTTTATCATGATAAACTTCAATCTTAATACCTTCGTATTCGTCCCTGGCCACTTCGTATTCCGAGGAAGCAAACACAAACTCATTGTCCATCAGACCTTCCGACTTATAGTGGGAATAATTACGATTGTTGTCCGTCCACTGATTTAAGAGACTGCCGTTCGAAACGATTGTCTGGGAGCCGCTGGTGCTGATGACGGCTTCATATTCAGTTAGGTCAAATTTAAACAGACAGATCGATCTGTCTGCCTCCTCCAGAGGGGGATTTATGGGACGCTCCAGCAGCCCATATTTTTCACGATCTTTTCTGTTATGGAGCTCCAGGCGCGGGAGGTAACCGATCAGGGGAAAGTAGTTGGGACCTTCGGTGGTAAGCATAAAATAGGTTCCTTTCCGGACAAGCTGGTCTTTGGGATTGTTTTCGGTGAATCCATTGGCCTGGGCCACGAGGTCGAAATCCAACCTTATTTCTTCACCGGGCGACATGGGTGCGTCTAAGCGGAAAATTCGGAATCCGAACTCTTCAGCCTGATGCGCGAGTGTCGTCGGGCTTGATAACTCCAGCTTGTTCTGGTTGGTAATATACTGGTCTGAAAGATTGATATAGATTTCGCTGATGGGCTGATCGGTTTTATTCTTGAGTACGTAATATCCCCGTATGTCGGCTCTTCTCTGCTCAGGGAATATGTCCACCTGGAGATCCACTCTGACCATTTTAGGCTGAGGAGCGTTCTTATACTCTGCATATTTTTTTTCGTAATCAGCCCTTATTCTTTTTCTCTCGTTTCTTGATGTATACTGATTCAAAATGTATTTATTATACGAGATGTACCCGCCCGTTGCCAAAAACAGGACTAAAAGGATGCCCAATGCCCAGTGAAAACGTCTGTTCAGTTTTTGCATGCCTACCCTGAATCGGAATTTCAGGGCTGTCTCGTTGTTCCGCCGCCATAAAAGTGACGTAAGGATACCCAGGATGAGAGCGAACAGAAGCCAGTAGACAGAGTACCAGATCAAAAGAGGGCCGTAATGCCCGAACCCGTTCAGGTTGGAATAGGTGAAAGGAGGGAGTTGACCGTATCGGAGCAAGAAGTTCTCTGCCTTTAAAACCTCGAAGATGACCAGATCGGAGGCTACAAATAGGGCAGAGAGGAAGAAGCCAAGGATCTTATTGCCGACTAGATTATGAATGAAAAAGACGATAACCGTAAAAAACCAGAATTTGAGGAGTGTTATGCCGAACAGGTGCTTGAAGTACAAGCCCAGTTCAATGTTGGTGTAGCCGAAGCCGATAACCTGGGTGGCGATCCCAGTAAGCATGGCCAGGATGACATAAAAGAGCTGCACAGACATCATTGTAAAGAGCTTGGAAAGATAGCTCAACCAGTCTGGAACCGGAAGCGTATCATAAAACTCGTTGGACATATGATCTCGTTCCCGCCAGATGATCAAACCGCCGAAAAAAATGGTAAGCGGAATCATATAGATCCATATATGCAGGGTTTGATCCAGAAACCGTGAGGTCAGGGGGTAAACATTATCTCCCATGGGGCTGGAATTTGCCGCAAAATTCATCACCAACTCGCCCATGGCCATGAAGGTCAGGACGAGGAAGGCCGGGTGGAAGACGATTCTCTTGAATTCTCTAAGGACCAGGTGAAGGCACTGTCCCAAGTGAAAAGTAAAAGCATCATCAATGACCGTCGGTTGGATCGTGCCCAGCGCATGAACACCTTTGACCTCGATCTCTTGGACTTCTGATCGTTTTTCTCTTTTCTTTTCCAGGATCGAAACGAACTGAAAGCGTTTCCAGGTATAAAGTAAAATGGCAAGACTGATCACCGTCCAGATGATTCGGTTCCATATCAGGGGAGCCTCAAGTGGAATCTGATTGAGGTTGATATCGGCCACTGTCCAGTATTCGGTCAGGATGCCCAGCGCGGAGATGCCGAAGGGATCCAGCAGGATTTTCGCTGTGTCGTTTTCCCAACCGGTGAATCTACCCTGTATCAGGCCGTAGATCATAAGGAATCCAACACCTGCCAGATAGGTCGTCACCATCCTTCGGCTCAAGGTCGCTAAAGAGAAGAAGACGCTGCCAATGAAAAGCAGGTTCGGAATCAATATTACCACCGCCGGAAGCAAAAACGCTGATAAATGAAACGGGCCGTAATATTTAGAATCGATAACCAAGCAGCCTACGATGAATCCCAGAGCGATGCCGGAATAGATGAGAAAATTGGTGGTGAATCCGCCAAAAAAGCGCCCGCCCAGATAGGAGACCTTGCTCATGGGAGTAGTGAAGAAGAAGTCGTGGATCTTGACGGAGAAATCCCGGGTTACAGCAC
>JBARPA010000262.1:0-5283 GCA_049642665.1 Candidatus Zixiibacteriota bacterium | reverse complement strand
TCCTATAATAGCTGCTGCCCTTCCGGAAAGGGAATATAATCCAAAGAACTCTCCCACCATCTCTTTGGGCACCAGAGAGGTCAGAAGCGGCCGGGAAGCTGTCCAGGTTGATCCCAGAAATATCCCCACACAGGATCCGAGTATCCAGAAGACAGTGTTATCGGAGGTAAACATTACTATCGATAAGGAAATTATCCATCCTACAACCACAAAGAACAAAGTCTTTTTGGGTCCGATCGAATCGGTCAGAATCCCGGACAAAAATGAACCCACCACAGCGGAGGTGGTAGAGATTATGAAAAACCAAACTTTTACCTCATCCCCCATTCCCATTACCACCTGAGCGTAAACCGCCATGAAAATAATAACCGTGGCAATGGCATCCTCGAAAAAATAGTCCGCAATTAAAAATCTCAATACCCCAGGATATTTTTTAGTTTTGGTCAATCCCTCCCAGACCCTTTTAAAGGCTTGTTTCATCCCATTCCTTATCCGAACAGAAGTTGGTTCCATTTTCTCCTTTACCCACAAAAAGATGGGCAGGCTAAAAAAAAGAAAGAAAATGGCTGTGGGTATGAATGCCTTTTCCCGCCCGGCCTCACTCACCAGAGGTAATTTCAGCCCAAAAAGATTACCCTCAACAAAAGGTTTGACCAAAAGTAGTCCCACAATGGCTCCCGTATAACCCAATGCCACGCCCAAACCCGAAATCCTGCCGATATTTTTGGGAGTGCTGACCTTAGGCAGCAAGGAATTGTAAAAGACCAATCCCCCTTCATAGGAGAAATTGGTAATCACAAAAAAGATTAAAGCTAGATACACCCTTAAATCCACCTGGGCAACGTTGTTACTTATCAACCCTATGAAAAAAGTCCCCAGCACACATCCCAGGGTGAGTATTAATAAAAAGGGTTTTCTTCTGCCGGATGTATCGGATATTGCTCCCAGAACCGGCATAACCAAAGCCACCAAAAGCATGGACAAGGCATAGCTTATACTATACCAGATGTCCTCCTTTTGGTTGTCCACTATCACCCACTGAGCAAAATACATGGTTATGATATTCATGGAGTAGATGGTGTTGGCGAAATCGTAGATCCCCCACCCGAAAACTTCTAATTTTTTTGGATTTTTATCCATTCTATCTGGTAACAATTAATAATCCCACACCGATTCCCATAATATCATAAATTAGATCTTTGTAGCTGAATTTCTTTTGGGGTCTGGCATCATCGTAGATTTCCTTTCCCAATCCCAGGCTCAAGGTAAAACCAGTTGATAAATACAAGGAGTGTTCTTTTTTATTATGCAACTGGTTGTGATAAATCCTGTAGCAGGTCCCGGCCAGAAAAGCACTGACCAGAAAATGCTTGGCCTTATCCTTACCCCACCATTTATCAATCCCTTTATTGTCGGATCGTTCGATTTTTATGGAGTCCTGTTGAGTTACTGTATCAGCATAAGAATAATTGAAGAATGTAATCAGAAGGGTCAATAAAGAAAGCAGTAAGACTCTATAATTCATCTGTTTTAAGATAAATCAGGAAATCTTATAGCCCCATCTCGCTGTCTACTCCCTGCATCCCTTCCAGAGCCAATCCGATGAACTCCTCCAGAGAAAAACCGATCTTCTCACATTCCATGATGTCCTCCCGCCTTGCACCTGCTGCAAACTTTTTCTCCTTGAAGCGGTTCATTACAAACTTAACGTCCAGGTTTTTCAGTTTTTTTGTGGGATGCATCAGGGCTGCGGCAACTATCAGACCTGAAAGGGAATCAGATGCAAAAAGGGACCAGTCCATCTTGGATTGGGGCTCCACTTTTCGAGGATGAGCTTTTATGGCATAAAGTAGTCTCTCATCCAGATTGTAATCTTTAAGCCATTCCACTGTTATAAGTGAATGCTTTTCCGGATCATTTGCCGTTTCATCGTAATCCAGGTCATGCAAAATACCGGTTAATCCCCAGAGGTTCTCATCCTCCCCAAAATGCTGAGCCAGCTTTCTCATGATAGCTTCCACCGCCAGCATATGCTTGATTAAATTCTTGTTTTTTACCTTAGACTTAACCAGGTTCAGTGCTTCTTCCCTTTCCATTTTCATCACCTCTTTCCTATGATAATGGTTCAATCGAAAAACTCCCAGTAAAATCCCCACCAGTGGGTTCTTCCATTCATCTTAAATTCCCCTCTGGTCCTGTATTCCTGATCAGTTATATTCTCTATCACATAGTAAAAGTGTAAATCCAGAAATCTCAAATCAAATTTGGAGTTCAGAAGAAATACCTCCGGAACTTTCTTACCCTCCTCATATCCCAAATACCTGGATGATAAGAATTCGCCTTCTAGCCTGACGGTCGCTCCTAATCCTCCTTTAAGCCTTTCATTTCTATATTGGATAAAGGAGAACATACTGTGTTGGGGAACAAAGGGGAGAACAAATTTGATATCAGCTTCCTGGTATCGACTTTTCTTATATGCATAGGAAAGATAAGCTTCGAAATTGGGATGAGGAGTTAATTTGAAACTTTGATGAAATCCGAAAATGTCAGTGTCTCTTTTTTCAGGCTGATCTTCCATCCAGATTATGTTTCCCTCTATTCTGGAGTAATTTGTGGATAATGTTATTTTGAATTTATCTTCTCGCAGCTTCGCTCCACAATTAAAACTTAAAATCTTTTTATCCTTCAGATAATCGACCCTATCCTCCAGAGGAGAACTCCTGGCACCATGATATGATATATCCAGGTAAAGATCGTGAAGTGAGGGATTTGAATTATGCCATCCTAAATTCCCAAAGAGATTTAGGCTTTTATGGAGAGTATAAGACATTCCACCCATAGCTGAGAGCTCTGGATCGTAATCCCCGAACTTGTCTCCCTTAAGAAAAAGTAAAAAAGCTAACCTATCATTGTATTGAAACAAATCTGCAAGAGAAACATATCCATCCCATAAAGAATGGTGAGGGTTTTCATTCTCATCAAAAGATCTCTTTCTTAAAAAGCTTTTCAAAATGACATTATGAGATAAGAATTTACTTTCCAAGTTCCCCTTTAAAGAGAAATCCTTCTCCTTTTTCTCCTGGGGAAATGGAGTACCTTCGCCTTTCAGTTTTTGACTTAATGGAGAGTAGTAAAGATCAAGAGTCAGATTTGTATTATGGCTCATTCGATGCCAGGACCTTAGATTCAATGTCCAATCGGACTGTTCCTTTTTTACCGCTTCCTGCAAAGCATCTATAAAATGTGGAATTTCGGTATCGGCAGTGTAATGCAGAGCATAAAAACTCATCTCCCAGGACGGATTTAGCTCAAAAGAGAATTTTCCGGTCAGGTGTCTTGATTCGGAAAAACTTCGGGGCAGCCTCCCCCCATATTTTCTGAAATCACCGGTTACATAGAATTTCCCCTGATTCAGAAAATCCCTACCCAGCTCCAGCATTGTATGTCTGTAATGATCCGGGCCTTTCTGATAGGTAGCCCGGGAATAAGGCTCTTCTCCCTGGTAATCTTTACCTACAAGATTCAACCCTCCCCATCCCACATCCTCACTCCATATATTTGCTACCGGGCCATCAAAAATCTCAATTCTCTCAATATTTACCTGGGAAAAACCATTTAGATCCAGATCCCCGGCTTGAGGGAAATACAAAGCTTGACCTCCAAGCGGGACATGATTTAAAAAAACAAGAGGAAACTCTGATGGTGCTCCCCAGAAAGAGGCTATCTCCGGCTGGGCATAAACTCCATAGGATGTAACATCTATAGCCCTGTATCTTTTTATAATATCCCCAAAGCTTCTGACAATGGAGTGATCTATGTCCTCTGAGGTAATTACCTCCCCGCAGGTGAAAAGTTCAAAGACTTTCTCATCGAAACCTTTCTCTTTTACCTTCAGGGAATCGTTATCCTGGGTGTTCTGAGCTAAAAGTGAAGAATTCAACAGAAAAAATGAAACTGTCAATAATTTTAAGAATCTTTTAGGCAAATCTCAGATTTTTTTGTAATTGATTTAATTTAAATAAAACAGGTGTGAGTACAATGAAAATAACGACATTAGATCCAATATGGATAAGGGAAAAGGGAATAGCTGCCAACATTACCGGGATAAATTGTCCCACAACATAAGCCACAGCCAGATTGGTCAGAAGATCATAAACCAGAGTCAGGATCACCCCCGCTAAACCCATAAAGATTAAAGACGAAAGTTTAACCAGAATTATAAGGCCAGCTTTGAAAATCAAACCCCCAAAAACCCCGATGAAAATCATAGATAATATTTGAGCTAAGGCAATGGGCAGAGGAGGAAAACCATAAGGGTTGAAGGTGGTGTAAATAAAAATTGACAAACCGCCAACCACCCCTCCCTCTAACATGCCCAGAAGATAGCCTGAGGAAAAGACCACAAAGGTGAAGAATTCAACGTTGGGAATTTGCAGTATGGGAAGCTTCAAAGCTATGGCTAAAGCCACAAATATGCCCATCTTGGCTAACCTCCCTGCATCCCATGTCACCTTATCACCACCATCTTCTTCAAGGCAGAGCTGTTTTTGGTCTTCACGTGATAAAGGTAAACACCGGAGGTTACATATTCCCCTTTTTCGTTTTTTCCATCCCACTTAGGAAGAAGATGCTTGCTATCATAGTTATGAGTTCCCACACCTAATCTCTCTTTCAGGCTTTTTATTTTCTCCCCTGCAACCGTGGTTATTGAAATCTCCACATCGCTTTCCTCAGAAAGAACTATGGGAAAATATGTGAAGTTATGTTCTTCGATCACAAAAGGGTTGGGGAAATTCTGGGGAACGATATCTTTATCTGACCGCTCCAGAACTTCTATCTCAACAATTGTGGTATCATAACCACCTTCTCCATCCGATACACTGAAAACAACAAGATAAGGAGAATTTAGAGTATCCTCAATACTTGAAGTCCAGCTGAAATTACCAGTGGCCGGGGAAACCGAAGGGGTGAAACTGAAATTACCTGCTCCATCTTTAGTAATCGTTAATATGTCCTCAGGATTCTGATCTGTAGCGATCACGTCAAACCTCAAGACCTTTCCGGTATAGGCAGTTTTGGGCCCCCGAGGGTTGATGGTTAACCAGGGAGGGAACAACTGCGGTCCATAAAGAGAGGTATCATAGTCAGCTGAGTAGTCGTAATCATAAAATGAAACTTCTCCTGCTTTGGATGCTACACACGGAATAAAGACAATCTCCGAATAATCGTTCCAGTTATAAACCTTAGCATTTCCAGTTTGTAACTCATCCAAATCCATTCCAA
>JBARPA010000261.1:0-4749 GCA_049642665.1 Candidatus Zixiibacteriota bacterium | reverse complement strand
GTATCAAGTGATAGCACTGTCCTGTTTTTTGAGACAAAAACTGGAACTTTATTATGGAAATATGAATTTCCCAATATTTACTGGGTAGTGACATCAATAGCTATATCAAGCAATGGTGACCTAATTGCTTTAGGGGTAAATTCTAATCGTGGTGACCGATTGAGCAAACGCTATATTTATCTGCTGAACAAAAAAGGCGACGTAATATCAAATTTTGAATTGAAAAAACCCACTGCTTCAGAAAAACAACCATTGGTTACGTTCACTGAAACTGATAAGTATGTGTTGGTCGCGACATCAACAAGTAAGTATTGCATTATAACCGACTACATAGATTAGTGAATGATAACGAAATTATGATAAGCGATCCTTCTGTACAGAGAGTCTACATTTTTTTCGGTAGCGCAGAGGTTGATACCATTCCAGATGTAATCCTGGATAAGCCCGAGAATCTTAATTATTTTGGCTATCGAGTTTCGTTATTAGGTGATATAAACGGGGATAGCTATAAGGAAGTGGCAGTCTCTTCCTTTTCACTGGATATTGATAGTTGCAAAGTTCTAATATATACCTCTAATCCAACTTCTATTTATGAAAGAGAATTTAACAATACATTGAAACATTTCTGTCTAAAACAGAATTACCCTAATCCTTTCAACTCTTCGACAATTATTAATTACCAAATAATAAAAAAAGGTGAAGTAAAATTAACAATATATAATGTCTTAGGGGAGAGGATAAACACAATTATAGATGATTACCAGATGCCAAAAAGTTATCACGTAGATTGGGATGGAACGGATTATAAAGGAAAAAGAGTGGCAAGCGGAATATATTTTTATGAATTAAAGTGGAATAATCAGATTCAAATTAAGAAATTAGTCTTTTTAAAATAAAACATAAAAAGGAGGTTTCACAATGAAGTCTTTAAAGCAAGTTTTCAGAGTGTTGGCACTTATCCTGGCTCTCTTTTGATTTTTTAATAAAATGCTTGACAAAATAGAACCGAACATTTAATTTAGTTTGAAAAGCAGGTGTGTGACAGTTGGGTGAGGCTCTAATTCCGTGAGGGTTAAACCTCAGTTATAATTTATTCAATCATAGGAGGTCTAAGATGTTTTACCTTTCATTAGTTAAAAGGTTCTCTATGGTGTTATGCATTCTGAGTTTGTTATTTATAGATGCTTATTGCATCACACCTGCCAAAGTACTCAAAAAAGAGGTGACACTTCAAAAAGTAAAGGAAAAAACATATGAGGAGTTCATAAGAGCTATAGCATATGGTTCTGTGGTTAAAGATGGTAAAGAGCAAATCTATCCTAAGGTAATTGTATTAGAAAATAAAGAGGTGCAATTTCTAGACGAAAATGGAATTATAATTTCACAAAAACCATTGGTTGATTGGGAATACATTGAACCGGAAAGATATCGCACCAGAAGTGCACTTTTATCAAAGAAAGGCTATTTTGTCGGGATTAACGATTTCATCGCTAAACCTACAGACCCAATGCCCACGATTGTTGAGGAAGAATTCACAATCTATAATGACAAAGGAGAAGAAATATACAGGATCAGAGTTCCGGTGAAAGGAATGGGTTCAACAGATCAATGGCTTATTTCAGACAAGGATGGATCGGTAGTAGGAACCAGAATCGCATATGGAGCTATTGACTTCTATAACCCTGACGGAAGTATTGAAACTGTTCCTCTTTTTGGTGAACTTGAATGGGGAAGAAGAGAAGGTTATGCAACTTTTTCAAGTGATGGAGAGTATGTAGCTATTCTGATGAGAGAAATAGCAGAAGCAGAAGGGGAACTACCATCTCTTAAAGCTGACCTTTGTGTTATGTTATTTGATAAGAGTGGTCAAGAACTATGGCGAAAAAAGGTAGATGAGAATGAAATCGATTTATATCAACCTGAAAAAATTGCTATCTCTGATCATGGGGAGTACTTGTTTTTCAAGTCTTTTACAACAGATTGGGAAAGTTCAGGAAAAGAAGGCAGGTTACTACCCAGTAAAGGAGAGTCCCGAATCTTAACCAGCGCAACTCTGAGTCTTTACGATAGAGAAGGAAATGTATTAAGCTTTGAAGATACATCTTTTTTCAATTTTGGTGGATTCTATTTTTCACCCCAAGCTGATTATGTAGCTTTAACCGGTCATCACATTATCCGACTGATCAGAACCGAAGATGGATCAATAGTATTCGAAAAGGAACTTTCGGATGATGTCGCAATAAGACAATCATTGTTTTCTTCTGATGGGGAATACCTGATAGTAAGATTGAAAATCCCAGTGGGGAAAGAAAAAATTACTGTAAGGAGTGGAGGTCCACGCGAATATAGAACAGTTTATGGAGGCCAAGTAATTATTTTCAATATGAAAGGTGATCAGATATGGAAAAAGGATTTTGGAGAGTTAAAAGAAGTACTTGCTGAGAAGAAATTTTTAGTATTTTCCTTTCCCTACAGATTTGAGATTTATGTGGAAAAATGAAAGATCAAACTTATAAAACAATTAACTTGTACTTTAGGGTATTTAAACCAAAAGGAGAGAGAAAAATGAATATAAATAAGTTTCTTCTATATATACTACTTATCTTTAACATTTTTGTATTCTCTCCAAAACTGATTTATGGACTGGTATGGCCTATTGGAACTGGTACAGTGCAGCAACGTGTCACATCTACTTTTGGAGAATACAGAGATACCAGTGGATCAAATGAACCCTATGATGATATACATTTTCACGATGGTGTTGATGTGTATGGGCTTGCAGGGACTGCAGTATATGGTGTTGAGACAGTCTGGAATGATATAATATGGGACATAAACGAAGACAAAGAGCATGTCAGGACTACGTTTCATGACTATTTTCATATTAATCCTGAAAACAATCTTAGTATCGGTGATACAGCTTGGTATAATGTTAAATTAGGCGTTACTATTGCAGGATATAACCATGTGCATTTTACCAGTGAAATATATAATTCTGTAGACCCTTATTGGGGGCACGAAAAAAATCCATTACTACAATCCTTAGGCGTATACTTTGCCTTGCAACCATTTTCTGACACTGCGTATCCAGTGATTCATTGGATTAGACTAATGGAGGATGAGACCAACACAGTGCTTTCCCCAGATTCTGTTGCGGGTAATGTTGATATCGTGGTGAAGGCTAGTGATAGTACTTCCTATCCAGATGGGGTAGACACTGGTAACGGAGTCTATACGGTAAGTTATAAAATAGAGGATTACTCAGATTGGACAAATAATATAGTCTTCGATACTGCTATAATCAACTGGCATATGAATGATGTCTACGCTGAGAGCTCCGATATTTCTAACTATTTATACAAAGCTACAAACTGGATGAATTTTAATGATTATTGGTGGACTGACGGGTATGCTGATGGATATTATAAAGTCTATGTAAGAGTGTGTGATCAAAGCGATAATTGTGTGGAAGATTCCATGACGGTGAGGGTACGGAACTCGACTGATGTGGAGGAAAAAGAAGATCTTGCAGGCGTTCCGTATAGATTTTCCCTTTCCCAGAATTATCCCAATCCGTTTAACCCTGATACCAGAATTGATTATTCAATACCCAGGGATGCAAAAGTCAAGCTCTGCATCTATAATGTTATGGGGCAGAGGATTAAGACATTGGTCGATGAGACAAAAACACCCGCGTATTATGATGTAGTCTGGGATGGCAGGAATGACAAAGGTGAAGAAGTAGCAACTGGCACTTATCTTTATAAGATGGAAACCGATGATTTTAAAGAAGTTAAGAAAATGATATTACTTAAATAATTTTCATTTAACAAAAAGTGAGGTTAGCTATGAAAAAAGCTATTTTATTTCTTCTGAGCATGGTCTTACTAGTTTCATCCTTGAGTTTTGCCAAGCCCAATCTTCCTAATGTTCCGAGTGATTCCATTCCCTATGTGATCATAACCACCAGTGAGGGAAAGTCTGCCTATCAGGTATTAGCTGATTGGAAGACGAAGAAGGGAACTCATACCGGGGTAATAGAAATGTCTTATATATTAGACAACTTCTCTGGTTATGATAATGCTGAGAAGGTGAGGAACTATATAAAACACATGTACGACAATTTCTACACTAAGTGGGTTCTGTTGGGTGGAGATGTCTCTAAGGTGCCTACCAGGCAAGTACGGGTAGGGTACGGAAGTTTTAACGCTATTAGTGATTATTATTATTCATGTTTGGATGGGGACTGGAACTACGATGAGGATGGGATATGGGGTGAGTTGGAGGACAGCGTGGATTTGAATCCTGAGGTTTATGTTGGGCGAATTCCAACCAGCAACCCGGACACAGTATCTTACGTTATTAACAAATTACTAAGCTACGAGAGGGACAGTCCCTACCTTGATTACCAGACTAAAGTATTGTTCCTAACCTCCTGGATCATTGGCGATCGTAGTGCTCAGTCGCTTCGTGATACACTTGTAACACACCTACCATCCTGGTTTACACAGGTTAATTTAGATGAATATTCCCCTGATGAAGGAATGGATTCCCTGAATTCCGGTTTTGGTTTAATAGTAAATTATAGTATGTCACAGCATGAGAGTAATTTTATAACCCTATGGAATAACAGGGATAACATTAACAATGATAGTCTGAATAATCTTAACAATCAGCATCGTTTCGGAGTGATGTTAAACTCCACCTGCCAGAACAATGCATTTAATCTGGACTGTATTTCCAAGCATT
>JBARPA010000260.1:0-3092 GCA_049642665.1 Candidatus Zixiibacteriota bacterium | reverse complement strand
CAGTCCGACTTTATTGCAGAAAATAATGGACTCAGGATCGCCTCCGTGCTCGCCGCAGATTCCAATTTTCAAATCCTTGCGTGTGGACCTTCCCTTTCTGACTCCCATTTCAACCAGCTGCCCTACTCCGGTCTGGTCAATGGATACAAAGGGATCGTTGGGCAAAATCTCGTGTTCTATATAGTACTTTATGAACTTACCGGCATCGTCTCTGGAGTAGCCGAAGACCATCTGGGTCAGGTCGTTGGTCCCGTAGGAAAAGAATTCCGCTTCTGTGGCTATCTCATCCGCGGTAAGAGCTGCCCTGGGAATCTCGATCATGGTTCCCACCAGATACTTTATCCTGACCTTGTATTTTTTCATGGTTTCCTCAGCAACCCTTATCACGATCTGCTTCTGGTTTTTGAACTCCTCAAGCCTGCCTACCAGGGGGATCATAACTTCCGGGATGACCCTTTTTCCTGATTTAGCCAATTCACAGGCTGCCTGGAAAATGGCTTTTACCTGCATCTCGGTTATCTCAGGAAAAACTATTCCTAACCTGCATCCCCGATGTCCTAACATGGGATTAAATTCAGACAGCTCTTCCACCCGGGCAAAAAGTTTTTCCTTTTGTTTTATCTTCTCCTCATCACCG
Source organism: Candidatus Zixiibacteriota bacterium (assembly GCA_049642665.1). Taxonomy (GTDB): domain Bacteria; phylum Zixibacteria; class MSB-5A5; order MSB-5A5; family SM23-73-2; genus CAYURP01. The sequence goes on along the minus strand of JBARPA010000260.1, from coordinate 2,455 downwards.
CCTTTAGCCTTGAGCTCGGTTATCTCCACTAAAAGCTCCTCTTTGGAGGGCAGGAATTCATGAAGGGGTGGATCTAAAGTTCTTATGGTAACCGGATACCCTTTCATCACCTCAAAAAGGCCTTTGAAATCGGATTTCTGGAAGGGCAGAAGTTTAGTCAACGCGGCTTCTCTTTCCTCCCTGGATGTAGCCAGGATCATTTTGCGAACAATGGGCAAACGATCCTCAGCAAAGAACATATGTTCGGTGCGGCAAAGGCCGATTCCCTCAGCTCCGAAATCAATGGCTTGCTTGGCATCCCTGGGCACGTCCGCATTGGTACGTACCCTAAGCCGCCTGATCTCATCAGCCCATTTCATCAGTTCACCGAATTCTCCAGTTAATGCGGGCTGGATGGTGGGGACCACTCCCATAATCACCTCTCCTGTGGTCCCGTTCAGGGAGATCTCTTCTCTTTCTCGTAATATATGGCCGTTGACGGTGAAGGTCTTTCTCTCCTCGTTTACCTTAATATCCTCGCAGCCCACCACACAAGGTATGCCCCAGCCCCGAGCAACCACGGCGGCGTGGGAGGTCATGCCTCCCCGGGAGGTAAGTATTCCTTTAGAAACCTTCATCCCATGAATGTCATCGGGATTGGTTTCCTTTCTCACTAATATGACATCCGCACCGGTTTCGGAGAAACTGACTGCTTCATCGGCTGAGAAGACGATCTTGCCCGAGGCTGCGCCAGGAGAAGCTGCCAGACCTTTAGCAATAACCACCATTTTAGCATTGGGATCTATGGTGGGATGAAGAAGCTGTTCTAATTGGGCTGGCTCTATTCTCCTGATGGCCTCCTGCTTGTTTATAAGTTTCTCCTTTACCATCTCCACTGCGATTTTTACCGCAGCGTGGGCGGTCCTCTTGCCGGTTCTGGTCTGGAGCATAAAGAGCTTGCCCTTTTGAACTGTGAACTCGAAATCCTGCATATCCTTATAGTGACGTTCCAGTTTTCTGGTGATGGATACAAGTTTCTTGTAGATGTCCGGTCTTTCTGTGTTCAAATCCTCAATGGGCTTAGGTGTTCTGATCCCTGATACCACATCCTCTCCCTGAGCATTAACCAGATATTCGCCAAAAAACTTATTCTCCCCGGTGGAAGGATTGCGGGTAAAACCAACGCCGGTTAAGCTGTCATCTCCCATATTCCCGAAAACCATAGCCTGAATATTGACCGCGGTTCCTAAATCAGAGGGAATTTTGTTGATCTTCCGATAATGGATAGCCCGGGGGTTGTTCCAGGATTTGAAAACTGCCTCTATAGCCATCTTAAGCTGGGTAAACGGATCCGAAGGAAACTCCTCACCCGATTTGGATTTGATTATCCTTTTAAACTTGGTGATTATGGACTTCAAATCATCCACTAAAAGGGAGGTATCCATCTTGATGTGTGATTCCATTTTCTTCTTTTCTATGACCTTCTCAAATTCGGATTTATCAATTCCCAGAACCACATTGCCAAACATCTGGATGAAGCGGCGGTAGGAGTCAAAAGCAAATCTTTCGTTACCGGTTTTGTTTATCAATCCCTGGATGGACTTATCATTTAAACCCAGATTGAGGATGGTATCCATCATTCCGGGCATGGAGAACTTAGCACCCGATCTCACTGAAACCAAAAGGGGGTTTTGGGAATCGCCAAATCGGGTTCCCATCATTTTTTCCATCTTTCCCAGGTAAGCTTTAACATCCTTGTTCAATTTCTGGGGGAGTTTCAAATTGTTTTTATAGAAAAGATTGCAGACCTCAGTGGAGATGGTGAAACCCGGAGGTACAGGAGCACCTATGCGGGTCATCTCCGCCAGACCAGCTCCCTTTCCCCCTAAAAGATCCTTAAGCTCCTGACTTCCCTCAGATTTACCACTGCCGAAAAAGTAGACCAGCTTTTTTCCTTTGGCCATGATCACCTGTTCGGTCTTTTCTTTCTTTGTCTCGGTTTTCTTTTTTTCAGTCTTTTTCCTGGTTTTAGGCATATTTTTTTACCTCCTCCTGTTTGCCGTAAATTCTACAAATATATCAATTTTTTTAAAAAAGCAAGTAAATTTTAAGTGGTAGGTAATCGTTTTTTTAATGGAACAAAAAGATCAGAAAATATCTTTCTGCATCTCAATTTTTTAATATCTTCAAATAGTAAAGGATTACTATATTTTGTGGGGGCGGAAGGCTTGATAGACAAGATATTGTAATATAATAAGTTACCTTAAAAAAATTCCAAAAAATGCTTGACAAAAGCTATTTTAATCTGGATATTTTAAATGAGGAAAGGGATGTTTTTGTATTGATGGCTGGGGATTTTAGATTCCCCAAAAAAGATTATTGATCCCTTGAAGAAATTGGAGGATGTTGGAATATTATAGATTGAAGTTTTAGATTGCAAAAGGAGGTGATGTCATGGAACTGAAAGAACTAATAC
>JBARPA010000259.1:0-1878 GCA_049642665.1 Candidatus Zixiibacteriota bacterium | reverse complement strand
CTATTTCTACCGACTCAAAGCCGGAGAATTCACCCAGACCAGGAAAATGGTGCTATTAAAGTAAAGAGTTAAGAGTAAAGAGTAAAAAAGATTGTAGGGGCGGAGCTCGTCTCCGCCCCTTTTGTTTTTAGTTTTTAGTTATTAGTTGTTGGTTATTGGTAATCAGGTTCTTAGTCTGTTGTGAGGAGCTAAAACAAGTTTTGCATTCCTAATATCTTTTGATCAGGGTATCACAGGTTGTCTCAACCTGTGATAATTATGCACTCCTCAAATCAATACGGCTATTTGGTTTTCCAGAACCTAACTTAAGTTAGGTTCTGGCATACTCCTTTTAATTTAGAAAAGTTAACCTACAAAAAGCTTCCCTTATTTAGGCGGACTAAAGTTCGCCGCTACACTTAAATCTTCCATTTGTGGAGGGATTGAATTTAATATACCTTAACCAATGCAGCTTGTTAGGAGCTATTTAAATCTGTCGACGGTCATGCTGCAGGCTTCCTCTGCCATCTCCTCGATGGCTTTGCCGGTTATGTCGATGACTGCCCAGCGGGGATTGCGGTGAAATATGTCGTGGCTGTATTTGAGCTCCTCCCTGACGTACCCTGGATCGGCGTATTTTATACCCGTATGAGTCAACTGAGCCAGACGGCTCTGCCTGAGCTTTATTAAAAGTTCCGGGTTTATGGTCAAGCCCACAACTTTTTTGGGATCTATTTTGAATAGCGGGGGTGGCGGCTCGTGACCTAAAATCAAAGGTATGTTGGCCACCAAAAGGCCCTTATTGTAAGCCAGAAACATAGATAAAGGCGTTTTTGAGGTTCTTGAAACTCCGATTAAAACCAGATCGGTTTCAAGCAAATCCTGCAGCTTCAATCCATCGTCATGCTTAACTGCAAATCCCACTGCATCGATCCTCTTGAAATAGTGATGATCCAGATCAGACAGTAGTCCGGGTTTGGATCCGGGGGCTGATGCCAGGAAAGTGCTCAAGTTAGTTAGCAAAGGACCAAGAAGATCAACAGTAGGTACACTGAACTCGTTGCTCCGGGTGGCGATCTCCCGGCGTAATTTAGGTGTGACCAGAGTATATGCTATGAGCCCCTTCCTCTGGGAGGCTTTTTTGACTATGTCCTTTATCTGAGCGACTTTCTTTACATTGGGTATCCGCTTAATCTCTATATTCTGGGATTCAAACTGCACCAGTGATGCCTGCAATACCCTATCCCCGGTGAAACCGGAACCATCGGAGATAATCCATATATATCGGATCTGGACCTTAGGAGGCATTATACACCCACATTTCTACCTGGCATAAAAAACTCACAGAAAAATTTTCTATTCCCTGTACAATCCCTTGGCTTTGATATATTCCTCTACCTTTAAGGGAACCAGATATTTTATGGACCTGTCTTCTTTTACCCGATGGCGGATCTGGGTCGAGGAAACACGCAGCCCGCTTATCTCGGTCATTATGCTTTTACTGAAGAATTTGTTGTTCAGGTCGATTTTATCGTATCCGGGACGGATCCCCAGCGCTACCTTCACCTCTTCGAAGATCCTTTCCGGATCCTTCCAGGTTTCAAACTCGGATAACACGTCTGATCCTGCCAGAAGATATAGATCTGAATCAGGATAAGGTTTTTTTAGCTCTCTGATGGTATCAATTGTGTAGGATTTTCCTTCCCTTTTGAGCTCGATATCGGAGATCTCAAATAATAGATTATCCTCGATTGCTACCCTGGTCATCTCAAATCTGTGATGAGCAGGGCTTACCGATATATCGTTTTTGTGAGGAGGGGTGGCTGTGGGTATGAAAAGGACCTTTTCCAGCTGGAATCTCTCCAAAAGCTCCTGGGCCAGGATCAGATGACCTAAGTG
>JBARPA010000258.1:0-8290 GCA_049642665.1 Candidatus Zixiibacteriota bacterium | reverse complement strand
CGCCTTAAGCGGATCCGCCTCTGGCGGAGTATCCCTCTCTTAGGAAGAGAGGGACTTATGTTCCCCTTCTTTTCTTAAGTCGAAGATCCCCGCTTTCAGCGGGGGAGAAGGGGTCAGGGGATGAGTTCGATAACTGAGCGTAATACGTTATGATAGGGAAAACGATTTCACATTATAAGATTTTGGAGAAACTTGGCGAGGGTGGAATGGGGGTTGTCTACAAAGCTGAGGACACCAAGCTCGATCGGATAGTGGCCTTGAAGTTTCTGCCAAAGCATCTTTTGTGTAACGAGGATGCAAAGAAAAGATTTGTTCACGAGGCCAAAGCCGCATCTGCTTTAGATCATACCAATATCGCTACCATCTATGAAATAGATGAAGCACAAGGCGAATGTTTTATCTCCATGGCTTACATTGAGGGCAAGTCTCTGAAAGAATTAATCAGGAATAAGGATATTGAAGGCTGGGATATTGGAAAAATAATTGATGTCGGTATTCAGATTGCAGCGGGTTTATCCAAAGCTCACCAGAAGGGAATCGTTCATCGAGATATTAAGTCTGACAATATAATGCTTACTAGTGATGGTCTGGTTAAGATTATGGATTTTGGCTTGGCGAAGCTCAAAGGCGCTCCCCAGGTGACCAAGACAGGAACGACGATTGGAACTGTGGCTTATATGTCCCCGGAGCAGGCACAGGGCAAGGATGTTGACCACCGAAGCGACATCTTTTCTTTCAGTGTGGTATTATATGAGTTGATCACCGGGCAATTGCCTTATCCGATACCACCCTTCCCTTGATCGCTGGTAATCTATCGGATACTTCCTATAAAGATCAGGGACTGGTTAATGGAGTTACCTATTACTATCAGATCACGGCAATGGATATGAGTTCCAATGTCAGTTCTTTTTCAGAGGTGATCTGCTCGAAGCCTTTGTCATACATAGCTGGTGATTTTAATGGTGATCTGGAAACAGATGTGGTGGATGTTGTGGCTATTGTCAACTACCTTTTCAGAGGTGCAGAAGGACACGAGCCTCTGGAGGCTGGAAACGTAAACTGCAATGAGGAGATAACCATATCCGATGTAGTTTACCTGATAAACTATCTATTTAAAGGAGGAGCTGATCCCTGCATCTGCACTATTCCAGAACAGCTTTTAGCACGCTATGAAAATAGAGCTAAAGCAATTGTAGGTCTTTGCTTCCCTGATGAAGGGAGGATTAAGGAAATTGAGGTCTTATTGGAAGCTGAAATTGAAGAGGAGGTAGCCGGAATAGAACTGGACTTAAACTTTGATCCTTCACAACTTGAAGTTAAGGATATAAGCACAACTTCCAGAACAGAAGGATTGGGTCTTTTCCACAATGTGAAACAGAGCAAAGTTAAGATTGGAATGGTAGATATTTATGGAGCCAATACTATTATGCCAGGAGATGGACCGCTCCTGAAGGTGAGGTTTTTTAACAAAGGGAAAGGAACTGGAATCAAAAGTATCAGGATCGAAAACGCTATTCTGGTTAACACCTCAACCCAGGAGCTGGAGGTTGAGATTAAGCCCAGCAAACTGGTCAGATCCATTCCCCAGGTATTCAGCCTGGCTCAGAATTATCCCAATCCCTTTAACGCACGCACAGTGATAAAGTATTCTTTGCCTCAGGATTCCAAGGTGGAGATTACAATTTACAATATTTTAGGTCAAAAGGTAAAAATGCTGGTTAGTGAACATCAACAGGCAGGGTATAAAACCGTAATCTGGGATGGAACAAACCAGAAGGGAAACTCGGTTGCCAGCGGTGTTTACTTCTACAGAATAAAAGCAGGTGATTTTGTCCAATCCAAGAAGATGTTGCTATTGAAGTAGTGATAAAAGGCCAAAGAGGGAAGAGGAGCCAGGCTTTTGCCTGGCTCTTTTTGTTAAGTGATTATATCAAGAATTTTGTTAATGGTTTATGTGATTTTAAATCTTTTTGCAATTATTCTCAGATATAAAAAAGCGCCCCCAACGGGATTTGAACCCGTGTCGCCGCCGTGAAAGGGCGGTGTCCTAGGCCGGGCTAGACGATGGGGACGTTTCTGGTTCACGGAAAACAGCTAATTGCTAACAGTTGTTTCTTTCACCGTTTTCCGTTTACTGTTTTCTATTTACTAACTTCGCGCCTAGAGGGACTCGAACCCCCAACCCTCGGATCCGAAGTCCGATGCTCTATCCAGTTGAGCTATAGGCGCAATCTTTTATCCTTGTCAAATATAAAAGTGCATTTTCCTTAAGTCAACTAAAAATTGGATGTAATAAAAAACAACTCTTTTATCCTAAAATGATTTCTTTAAGAGCAAATCCTTTTCTCAATCCTGGAATCGGTATCGCCTAAATACGAACAAATATTAGCATTTAGATGGAATTATTTTTAGAATATGTTTCCGTTGCTCTGTTGTTTAAGCGTAACAGGAAAAGCATAAATTAATCAGTTGGTTTTTGGAACGAATCAGCTCTTTACTTCTAATATGATTTATTATTCAACTTTGCTTTGAGGTGAATATTGGATAATCCCGGTTAATAATCTGCTCATTTAAAATACTAAAAAGACCTTAAAAATCTGATAGAGGGGGAAAATATTTATAAAAAAGTTATTTACAAATTGAGATTTTTTATTATATTTAAAATGAGGTAATCTACAATAAAAAGCTTTCTTTAATAAATAAAAGCTTTTCGTTTAACCATAAAATCCGGAGGTCGCGATGACCAGATGTCAGATCTTGAGTTTGGCATTCCTGATTTGTGTCCTCGTATTCTGGATCTTACCCGCCTGGGCGGGGACACTTGCGGATGATGTTTGGGTCCGGACATACAATGGACCGGGGAATTCGCATGATCAGGCTTGTGCTGTGGCAGTTGACGATTTGGGGAATGTTTACGTTACCGGCCAGAGTGAGGGAGATGGGACCGATTGGGACTATGCTACCATTAAGTATTTTCCCAATGGAGATACTGCCTGGGTGAGAAGATACAATGGTCCGGCAAATGGACCAGATTTAGCTCGGGCCATGGCAATAGACGGCTCTGGCAACGTCTATGTTACTGGATACAGCAGGGGCATAGAAAATAACGCTGACTATCTCACTATAAAGTACCATACTAACGGAGACACTGCCTGGGTAAGAAGATACAATGGGCCGGCAGGCTCAACTGATGTTGCTACTAGTATAGCAGTAGATTTTGCCGGGAATGTCTATGTTGCTGGAAGTAGTATGGGCGTGGGAACCGAAGACGATTATGCTACCATCAAGTATAATCCAGACGGTGACCAGGTCTGGGTAGTCAGGTATAACGGCCCCGCAAATACCGGTGATGACGCTTATGCTGTAGTTGTGGATAACGCAGGTAATATATACGTCAGCGGCGAGAGTGATGGGATTACTACTGGTTCTGATTTTGCTACAATTAAATATGACTCTGAGGGAAATGAGTTATGGGTGAAAAGATGTGATGGAATTGTAACCTCAGGGGATATAGCTCATAAACTAGCCCTGGATGGGCTCGCTAATGTCTATGTCACAGGTTTCTCCTACGACAGTGAAATACATGCCATATACGCTACTGTGAAATATGACTCCAGTGGTACGGAAATCTGGTCAAGAACGTATCAGGGTGAGATGACTATTGGCCCGGGAGGAGTCGCGGTTGACATAGCAGCAGATAATTCAGGCAATGCCTGGGTAACCGGATGGACGCGCAACAGTGGAACGAATTATGACTATACCACTGTAAAATATGATGCGGAAGGGAACCAACTATGGGCAGCTAGATACCATTCGTGGGCAGATGGCTGTGAAGGAGCCGAGGCCATCGCTGTTGACGGCAATGGCAATGCCTATGTAACGGGATGGAGCGAGGATGTAAATTTTAACGCCGATGACTGTGCTACCGTAAAGTATGATCCCGAAGGTAACCAGGAGTGGGTGGCCAGATATAATGGATCGGGGAACTACCAGGACGCCGGACTGGCCATAGCGGTAGATGATTCCAACAATGTCTATGTTACCGGAGAAGCTGCCGGCACCACATCAGCATATGATTATGTTACCATTAAGTATGTCCAGATTGAGGGTACAAGAGGAGACGCTAATGGAGATGATGAGATAACTATCTCAGATGCGGTATTCCTGATTAATTACTTATTCAAGAATGGCTCTGCCCCTGATCCGATTCAGGCTGGAGATGCTAATAACGATGATGATATTACTATTGTTGATGTGGTATATCTGGTGAACTATCTTTTTAAAAATGGACCTAAACCCTTTTGATAAAAAGAGTGATCGTCAATATTGATTTTTGTTAAATAATAGAATTAACTGAACATAATTATAGAATCTGTCTTTAATTTCATAGAGAGGGAGAGAACTAGCCACCTCAAATATTCCATAAGCTCCTTATTTTCAATAAATTAAGGGAGGGGATATTTTTTTGCAAAAATCTTATAACTTTTCTTGACAGCTGAACAAATGTGCAGTATTTTACGATAGAGAAAATAAGGCTTAAAATTCTTTTTGAACCTTTAATGAAAGGAGGGGTTCAATGAGGGTATCTGATCTGGTTAAACATGGTATTCCACCAATGGTTGTGAAATCCTGGGAGAAAAATCAGGGGGAACTGCTTTTGCCTCTTCAAGTTCAGGCTCTTAAAGACTATAAGATCCTGGAAGGTAAAAGTCTGGTGATCTGTGCTCCCACTTCATCGGGTAAGACCTTCTGCGGGGAATTGGCTGCTGTGGTCAATCTTTTTCACCGTAAAAAGGTGATATATCTGGTGCCGTTGAAATCCATTGCAGAGGAGAAATTTTCAGATTTTTCTCAAAAATACTCAGACCTGGGAATAAAGGTTATCATTTCCACCCGAGATAGAAAGGAATTTGATTCCCATCTGGAAAAAGGTGATTTTGATCTGGCCATTGTAATCTATGAGAAATTCAATCAGCTTTTGATTAAAAACCTGGACATTCTTTGTATGATTAATTTAATCGTTGTGGATGAGCTTCAGATGATCGGGGATATCTCTCGAGGTCCCAGCCTGGAATTGGCCTTAACCAAAATTCTTTGTTCTAAATACCATCCCCAGATATTAGGGCTCTCTGCTGTCCTGAGGGATGCAAAAGCTTTGTCTTGTTGGTTGGATGCGGGATTGCTGATGGAGAAATCCAGGCCGGTTGAACTTTTACAGGGGATACTGCTTGAGGGGAGATTTGTATACAGAAAATACAACTCTCAGGAAGAGGGGGAGGAAAACTTAGTTGATTTAACCTCTGATCAACCTCAGGAGGTTTTGTTCTCCAATCTGGAGAAGTTGATTCAAAATGGAGAGCAGGTATTGGTCTTTTTAAAGAGCAAATACGAATGTGAAATATGCGCTCAGATATTTGCTGAAAGGGTAAAGCTCCCTCCTGCCAACTACGCTATGGAGGAATTGAATGAACTGGAACCCACCACCTTAAGGGAAAAGTTGATCTTATGTTTGAACTCCGGTGTGGCTTTTCATAATGCTGATTTATCGCTGGATGAGAGGAGATTAATCGTGGATTACTACCTGAGAGGTGATATCCGAGCGATTTTTTCCACGACCACCTTAGCCATGGGTGTAAATCTGCCTGCCAAGACCGTTTTTATTGAGGCTCAAAAATATACGGTGGGCGAATATTCGGACAAAGGGGTGCTTACACCCATTTCCTGGTCAGAATATGAGAATATGTCAGGGAGAGCAGGAAGGTTTAAACTGCAAAAGGATTTCGGAAGATCTGTTATCCTGGCTTATGATCAATTTCATTTCGATTCTCTGTGGGAGGAATATGTTGAGGGAAAAGGAGAAAATCTCTTATCTGCTTTAACTCAGGTTAAGATAGATAACTTAATTCTTGACTTTGTTGCCTCTGGTTCAGCTCAGAGTACAAAAGATCTAGAAAAAATGTTATTATCTTCTTTTAGTCATCGACTCGGCTTCAGATTAAAAGACAGGATAGGATCGATGGTTAGAAAGCTTATTGATTCAAAGATTTTGCTGGGGGATGATGATTATGTTTACTCGTCTGAATTGGGGAAGACCATAGCCCTTAAGGGGATTTTCCTCCAAACCGCCCTGGATATGATAAGCAAATTGAATGGTGAAAACGATTTGGACCAGCTCTCCTGGTTTTTTGATCTGCTGGATACAGCTGATGGTAAACGTATCTATGTGAATTTATCTTTTGGGGAAATTCAAAGCAGAGTATACGAGAAGGAATTAAGAGAAAGAGCACAAAAGAATGGGATAGCAAATCAAAACATTAAAGTTTTACTTGAAAATGGATTGAGATTTACCCATTTGCAGCAGAGAAAAGTTAAACTATCCTTGCTTTTTTCCGATTGGATTTCTCCTATGGCTACTTTGGAGCTGGAGGAGAAATATAATTTGAGATCAGGATATATCAATCAGGCTGCCCAGCAGATGAGCTGGCTTCTGGGTAGTGCATTGGGTCTAGCCAGAGTGTTGAATAAAGATCAAAACCTGCTCAATTTTCTGAAAAGTCTCTCTTCGAAGGTTCAATTTGGCGTGGATGATAAAGGGTTGAGGTTGGCTCAGCTAAGACTTCATGGCCTGGGAAGGGATTTCATCTGGAAGCTGATAAAAGCAGATCTGTTTTCACCTGAAAGGATAAAAAGGAAAAAGATGAATGATTTAAAAAGGATAATCCCTGAGTCCCATGCAAAAAGGCTTAAAGATACTCTCAATGAATGGGAAGTTAGAAAAGGAAAAAGAAAGAATCTTTTTGAGCTTAAGAAAAGAACCTTTCCCCAGCTGTTGATTGATGGTGATCCGGTGAGAGATAGATTTCTGATTTTTATGAATGGCCAGAGGGTTACCCTTTCAGCTAAAAGCTTTGCCTATCTTTTGAAATTAGCCTGGGCAGTTTTTGTAAAAGAAGGAGGGTGGTTGCATAAATTGGATCTGGAGTCCGGAGATAATCAGGCTAAATATATTTACAGATTGAAAAGGGAATTAGCTCCACATCTTGATAAAGGAAAAGCTCTTATCCAGAATAATAGATTAGGTTTTTATAGATTGAATATTCCAAAGGGGAAAATAGAGTTTAATTTTAAGAATCTGAATCGGCATCCGGATGCACAGATTAAAAACATCCTGAGCTTTTGGAAAAAAGAGAATAAAGTTGCAGTGGAAATCTAATTACAACAGGTGAAACTGGTACAGGGTATGTAGTATCAGGTATCACAAGTTTTTCTGATCTTTTATTAATGATAAGGGATATGAACTTGTTCTGTTGTTTATGATTTCTAAAAAAATAACCAAAAAAAATCCCCCAAGCATTTGGCTCAGGGGATCAGGGTTTAAAAGTATTCTACTTTGCTGTTTTGAACTCGATTTTCCCCATTTTGTTATCCCAGAGGGGAACTACATCTTTTACGTCCTCAGTCACCAGCTTCAAGGTATTGGAGGGTTTGATAAAGGTAGTATCAATGGTTAGCCCTTTCATCTTGGCGCCCTTTTTAAGGGTGAAATATACATATGCGACGTCGCCTTGCCCCTTGGCTAAAGCAGGGATTTTGCCCGAAAGATCTGCGATCAAGCCGATGAGGACGGTCTGATTAATGCTGTCGATTAAGGCTGATTTCAGCTGAAAATAATCCACTCTGGTTTTGGTGAAGCTCACCGAATCGCAATAGATGGGGGTTTTGCCATCGCCGAATCTCAAGGGTATGGTCATGGCAGCTAACTTCTCGTCGTTGAAAAGTGTAACTGTGGCCATGGCGTTGTGATCCTTTTCGTCCTGTTCAACGGTTATCCGACAGGTATCCGGCTTGCCAAACTTATCCTGATAAGGAAGTCTGACCTTTGTTTGCTCTGTCTTTCCGGCAAATACCAGAGAAGATGTTAACACGAAACAAAACAGGATAAAGAAAATGAATAAGTTACGTCTCATCTCATTCCTCCTTAGTGGTGTTAGATTTCATCAATTTACCGATTACCCCAGATATTAAGGAATAACTTTAGACTTTCACCTCCTTTTTTTAATTTAATATTTTCAGATATTTCTTCGACATTTTACAGGTTTTCTTAACAGATTTTATAGGATGAAGTTTTACTTTGGCTTTCTACATAGTCTCCCTCATGGCACAATATTCCCCGCACATTCCGCACTTTTTGTAATCTTTATCAACCTTTCCTCTTTTTTCCTTTGCTTTTTCCGGGTCCAGACTCAAAGCCATTACCTTGTCCCAGTTAAAGGTCTTGCGGGCTTTGGAG
>JBARPA010000257.1:0-1625 GCA_049642665.1 Candidatus Zixiibacteriota bacterium | reverse complement strand
CCCCAATGCCACGGTGATGATTATTGAGCATGCGGAGAGATTCGGTCTTTCCCAGCTTCATCAGCTTCGGGGAAGGATCGGAAGGGGACCAGCTCAGTCCCACTGTTTTCTCAAAGCTGAGCTTCCTCTCTCGGATGAGGCGAAAAAAAGATTAGAGGCCTTATCCAGATCCAATGACGGCTTTAAGATAGCTGAATGGGATCTGAGATTGCGAGGACCGGGAGAGTTCTTCGGAACCAGGCAACACGGTTTGCCCGAGCTTAAAATAGCCGACATAACAAAAGATGTAAAATTGCTCTATCAGGCCAGGGAATGGGCTTTTCAAATATTAGAGGATGATCCTCATCTGAATAAGAAGGAAAATTCCGGATTGAGAAACAATTTTTTACTAAAATATAAACAAAGGCATAAATTAATAGATGTGGGTTAAAGGAGAAAGAAAATGAGATCGCTTTATTTCAAGGAAAAGATAAAGTTCACCGGGGAACAGCTGGAGTCGCATTGGACCTATAAAAATTTCGACATCCTGGGAGATAGCATCATCGCTTTCATAGGTCCTTGCGAACTGGAGGAGAAATATATAATAGGGGTGGATCACCTCAAGATGAAAACCCAGATAAAATCGGATATGATGCTCCACTTTCTGGTGGAACATTTTGATCTGGATCTGGAAAAGGCCATCTTGCGTCAGAAGCTTTTGGTCTCCATTCTCAAGGATAAGTTAAACCATCGGCTCAAAGGAGATATCTTTCAAAGATGGGGTAACGATATCTTTGAGAAGGATTTCAAATTGACTATTTCCACCGCTACCAAAACCCCGGTCTCCACCAAGATTCATCTGGGAATAAACATTTCCAGCAGAAATGTTCCGGTGAAAGCCAAAGGTCTTTCGGATTATGGTGTGGATCCGGATGATATCGCTGAGGTGGTAATGAATCAGTATCGTCTGGACATACGCAGGATAAAAGAGAGATTAGCCAGAACAAGGAGCATAGGATCATAAAAACTGAGGGAACTGAAAATGGAATATGTGGAAAAATTAGATAAGCTCTTAGAAGATACAGAAGAATGTGCCAGGTTATTGAACGAGTTGATCCAGGGAGCAAAGGATTACGATCTGGAAAGGCTTCTGAAGAAGGTGGATGCTCAGTTAATTGACGCCCGGCACAATCTGGTCTTAGCCTGTAAAAAGGCAAAAGACAGAGATGGTAAATAACCGAAGGAGGGGAAAATGGTGGAAGGGAACTCAAAAGATATAAAGGATCAGCTTTTCCTGCAGGTGGTTTTAATGTTTCAGACAGCTGCCCTCCAGCAGATGGGGAAGATCATGAATCCGATGACCAAAAAGGTGGAAAAGGATCTGAATCAGGCTAAATTTTCCATAGATATTTTAGGAATGTTTCAGGAAAAGACCCAGGGCAACCTATCCCCCGAGGAGAAAAAATTCTTAGACCATGTACTTTTTGAGCTCAGAATGAACTACCTGGATGAGGTCAAAGCAGAGGGCAAGGAAAAAGAGGAAAAGAAAACTCAATCTGAGGAAAGAAAAAATAGCAAAGATGAAGATAAGGCAGATTAGCTTGTTTTATATGACTGGATGGCACAGCCTTTCCAAATATATGCCC
>JBARPA010000256.1:0-5339 GCA_049642665.1 Candidatus Zixiibacteriota bacterium | reverse complement strand
TTTCTAACCAGGCCATTTTCAAGAAGCTTTATGGTAGCTATGGCAGCCGCACAGGAGATGGGGTTTCCGCCGAAAGTGGTGGAATGAGCGCCCGGCTCCCAGGACATAAGCTTTTTACTGGCCACACAAGCACCTAAGGGCATTCCTGATGCCAAAGCCTTGGCTATGGCAATCACATCCGGAACCACTTTCCAGTGTTCGATGGCAAACATCTTGCCCGTTCTCCCCATCCCGGATTGAATCTCATCCATTACCAGAAGGATCCCGTATTTGTCGCATATCTTTCTCAGCATGGGATGAAACTCCCTGGGAGGAACAATATATCCGCCCTCACCTTGAATAGGCTCCACAAAGATGGCCGCTACCTCATCGGCCGGAGCGACCTTATTCAGGATGACCTCATCAATGAACTTGACGCAGTACATATCGCATTTGGGATAGGTTAAATGATAAGGACAGCGATAGCAATAAGCGTAGGGTACATGAGTAACCTCAGGGACCATTGGTGCAAAGTATCTTCTCTGGTTCAGCTTGCTGCAGGTCAAAGACAAAGCTCCCATGGAGCGGCCGTGGAAAGCTCCAATGAATGATATCATCCGTGGTTTTCTTTTGTTGTAGCGGGCCAGCTTGAAGGCAGCCTCAATTGATTCGGTGCCGGAATTGGTGAAAAATGTTCTTTTGGAATTTGGCCCGGGAGTGATCTCAGACAACTTCTTAGCCAGATCTCCCACCAGGCTGTGATAGAAATCGGCAGTGGCGATATGGATGGCTTTGTCTGCCTGGGCTTTTATGGCTTTTACTACCTCCGGATGGGTATTACCCGTGGAACATACCCCGATTCCGGTATGAAAATCTATAAAGGCGTTGCCGTCCGGATCAAACATGTAAGCTCCTCTGGCATGATCTATCACCGTGGGAAAAGCCCGGGTATAGGATTGGGAAACATATCTTTCGTCTTTATCTATGAGTTTTTTGCTTTTAGGACCTGGAAGTCTGGTTTTGACTTTTGGCAGTTTCTTATCGGTCATTTTAATTCCTTTCTAAATAGTAAAATGGATTTTTGAAATATCATGATTGGAGTAAATTCGAGGGTCTGGCCAAACGACTAGGTCTGGCCTTTGAGATATATCTTGTATAGTAATTTCCGCAGTAATATGAACAATTTCAAATCCTTCTTCAAACAGACTTTGAGAAAATTTTCACTAAATCTAATAAAAAAAATTATAAAGTCAATAGTCTTAAGCTGATTGAATCACTCTTTTATCTTGGCAACCTTATGAATTTCCGTTTCATCTGCTGAGGATAACTTTATCAAATAAATGCCCGAAGCGACTTCCTCTCCCTTTTGATTTCTGCCATCCCAGGTGGTAAGGAAAATGGGTTGTTCATATTCCTCAAAAAATTCGTGCACCAGCTCACCCGTTAAGTTAAAGATATGGAGCTTTACTCTGGAGTCGGTTTTAGATTTTTTCACCCGAATGGTCAGATTGTCTTTAAATGGATTTGGGTATATCAAAACGTTCCCCATACCGGAGATGACCAGGGTCACATCAATCATTTGGGTTGATTTTACCTCGTTTTCAGCCACTATTTCAATGGATGTATTATGAACTCCATCCTCTAAACACAGGGTATTAACCGATAGGGTACAGGTTGAAGGAGTTTTGCTGGAATCCGGGGTAATGGTCAGCCAGCTTGCCTCGGGAGTTGCCTTCCAGCTCAAGGGTTCCTCCGTGGTGCTGATTATCTCCAGAAATTGTGGGTCCGGATCTCCCTGCCGGTAATGGGAGAAGAAATTAAAATCATAAGAGGAGAAAAGGGGGTTGGGGATTTTGCTTGCTTTGATCGCATTCACTATTCCGTATCCATAAAGATTATCCGGGTTATCAGCCCGGGAGGCAGTATGCCACAATGAATCCCGCAAAACCCCCGGACTCCAGTCCGGATGAATCTGCAAAAGCAGAGCACAAACACCAGCAACCAGGGGTGCAGACAAGGAGGTACCTCTTTTATACCCAAAAATCTCATCAGGTATGGCACAATAAGTGTTCACTCCCCTGGCACACACATCCGGCTTGATCCTGCCATCATAGGTGGGACCCGCTGAACTGAAAGAGGCTATTACACCCATCTCATCCACAGCACCTGCAGCAATGACAGAATCCCCGTCAGCCGGGGCGATAATATGATACCAGATATCGTCCCTCTCATTGCCGGCCGAATTAACCACCACTATTCCCTTGGAAACGGCCAGATCAGCCGCTCGGGTGGTTACTGCCGTGTTTCCGTCCATATGCTTATACATATACCAATCATTGTATCCCAGGGAACTGGAGACCACGTCCGCACCCAGGCTATCCGCCCATTCTATTCCTGCAACCCATAAATCCTCCTCTGCCTCGATCTCCTGCCACACCATCTCGGTTTTGGCTAAAATGAAGGAGGCCTTATAGGCCGGACCATAAAGAGAACCATCCCATTCCCCACCCAGAGTTGACCAGGTACTGGTTCCGTGATTATGTTGATTGGAAACATCAAGTGTATCATTCTGGGTATCTGAATCCTGGTGGATGAAATCGTATTCAGCTAAAATCCGACCTTCCTCAAAAGCTTTTTGAAAAGCTGGATGATCCTTTTTGTATCCGGTATCCAGCATGCAAACCAGCACTCCTTCACCATGATATCCCAACCCGTGAAGCGCAGGTACATGGATCTGAGAAAGCTGGGGAAAAGAAGGACCATAATCCAACAACCCTGGTCTTCTCAAACTCTCCGAAGGTCGATAAAAAGTCTTGGTGTCTTCTTTAGAAGGTCTTCTTCTGTAGTAAGTAACAACCTTCCCAATTGATCTGACAAAGGGAAGCTCCGAAATTCTTTCTATTTCAGTTCGGGTAGCCTCCACACTGGCAGCGTTGAGCCAACGGGAAACAACCCTTACTCTCCTGCACCTGGTTTCGATCTCATTCACATATTTAGCTGAAACGGGGAGATCGGTGAAATCGAAAAGCTCCTTTTTCCCTCTCAGTCTTCTTCTTTCCAGGGACCTGGGGGTCAATTGAGACGCTAATTTACCAATGGCTTTTTTGTAATTGGAGTGTGTCTCAATCTCCTTATCGGTGAAATAGATCCAGAAGGTTGATACCGAATCAGGCGAAAGCGCATCCAGAAACTTTGCGGTCCTCTCCTCGATCTTGGGAACATTTACCGGATATTTCAGGACAACCTTCTCCTGTGCCAGAGAATGGGGGAGGAAAACAAACAGAACAAAAGGGAAAAGCCACAAAGCTTTAAGTTTAAAAGAAAATTTTGATGAAAAGATTCTCATTTCAAGTGCAAGTCAATTAAGTTGGCAATCAGTATGATACGTCAAAATGCCCATTTTTGATACAAAAAAGACCGACAGAAATCTGCCGGTCTTTGAGAACTTGTTCTTTGAAGCTGACGTTATTTCTTCTCCTCTTCGGCCTTGGGATAGGAGTGATCAATAGCTTTAACTTTCTCGGCGTATTTGAAAGGTTTGTAGGTAGGGCTCTCCTCATTATGACAGGTTACACAGAGCTCCTCAGTAGGCTCGATCAACCCGTTTTTCAGAGCCAGCTCCTTATCCTTCATTATCTTCATGGATTTGTATTTCTCGCCGGGACCATGGCAGGCTTCGCAGGTCACTCCTTCCTCCACGGAGTATTTCTCTCCTAAAAGGGAATCCGGAACACCAAAAGCAGTTATATGGCATTTCAGGCATTTCTCAGATTTCTGGGCATCTGCGATCTTCATCTTCTTGGCCAAAGCTATTGACTGCTCATTGGCCAGTGTCTTGTAAGCTTGAGCATGGGGCTTTGACATCCACATGTCAAACTGCTTGCCGGTTTTGGGCAGGTTATGGCAGGGCTTGCATACTGTAGCTCCTACGTAACCAAACATGGGCTTGGCAGCAGCCTTAACCTTGACTGTATCCTCTTTGGCTTCCTTCTGGGCTGTCCAACTCAAGCCGGAAAAAACAAGGATAACGCCTAAAAGAAGCACTAAAATCAATAATGATTTTCTCATTTACGCTTACTCACCTCCTCTGTATATAATACGTTTTTTGTGAAAAAAATCACAATCAATACCAAATTTAAATATTTTCTCCTCTGCTAATAGAACTCAACTTTTAAATCTATTAAAAATATATAATTTTGTCAAGAAATTTGTTGTAGCTCGTTACTCATTTCAACATAAGAACTTAACCTTACATACCGAGACAGTATTCAGCTAAATAGCCTCCTCCATGATTTTCTTAAGTGAACAACTATATGTGTTTTTAAGCTCATCCACTGAAAGATCTATCCAATTATTGATCTTTAACTTTTTCCCACCCACTTCCCCTAATAGGGCTAATGGGACAGACTTTTGTTTAGTCAACTTCTCAAATCGTTTCAGGTTTTCTTTGTCAACAGTTACCAGAATCCTGGATTGAGACTCACCGAAAAGCAGACAATCGGGCCTGATCTTATCCTTTATATTCACCTCGACACCAACTGGATCAGGTGCAGTTACACAGCACTCAGCTAAAGCTACTGCCAATCCTCCTTCTGAGCAGTCATGCGCCGATTTGACTAACCCTTTTATGATCCCCTCCAGACACACCTCCTGAATCCTTTTTTCAATTTCAAGATCGATCTTGGGACTACCTGAAATCTTTTTGTGAATTACCTTCAGATACTCGGAGCCATCCAGACTCTCTTTGTTTTCACCCAGAAGAATGATCAAATCCCCATCATCCTTGAACCACTGGGTGGTGATGTGTTTTACATCATCGATTATCCCCAGCATCCCGATCACAGGGGTGGGGTAGACTTTTCTTTCCGGATCCTCGTTATAAAAGCTGACATTTCCCCCGGTTACCGGAGTCTCAAATTTTCTGCAGGCTTCGCCCATTCCCATCACGCACTCATAGAATGTCCAGTAAACCTCCGGTCTATAGGGGTTACCGAAATTGAGACAATTGGTGATAGCCACTGGCTTAGCTCCTGAGCAAACCAGATTTCTGGCAGCTTCTGCTACTGCGATTTGACCTCCCATCCGGGGATTCAAATAGCAGAAACGGGGATTACAATCCGAGGTAACTGCTATGGCCTTTTTGGTCTTTCTTAATCTCAGTACAGCCGCATCAGAACCGGGTCCCACAGTAGTGTTGGTTCTTACCATAGTATCATACTGCTCAAAGACCCATTTCTTGCTGGCTATATTGGGTGAACTTAAAAGTTCAATTAATACCTGATTGAAATCCTCAGGTATTTTTATCTTGGACAAATTTAACTGCGAAGTTTTCTTAAGGTATTGGGGTTTTTTTCTCTCCC
>JBARPA010000255.1:0-3457 GCA_049642665.1 Candidatus Zixiibacteriota bacterium | reverse complement strand
ATGACAAGCCGAGAAAAGGCCGGATAAAAGAGCCAGAACTAAAAGCAGATAACCCAAAAGCATTTATAATTCACTTCCCTGATATTTGGAGGGACATTTGACCAGAACCTGATTGGCTATAAATTTCCCCTCCCTGTATTTTCCAATAGCCACCACGTCAGTTGCCTGCTCGAAATTTGCTGGTTTGGTACCATCGAAGATCACATTCATAATCTCACCCTCAGCACTCTTTAAGGTGAAATGAAAAAGATACGTTGTGGTATCATATAAGCTCTCACCTTGAACAACCTTACCGATTATCTGAACGGTGGTATCAGTTCGTTTGGCTTCCCCAAAGCTAACGTAAGGGGTCAGGCTCTTTCTAAAGGACAAGGCACCGAAAATTATAAAAACCACAATTATGATGATACCAATTAAAACCTTTAAGTTCATCTTCTTTTTAAGTCCTTTACCTTCCTATCCAACCTTAGAACATAAAAAAAGATTCCAACCCAGACAATCACTGATACGATCATAACCACAAAATTCGAGCACATAATCACTCCTTTTCCCTCTCTCTATTAAAAGTACAAAGTATTATCTCCAATTTATGTAACCATATAAATATCAAGCTAAACCCCAGAATCGAACCCAGGAAAACAAAAAGATAAGGCAGGGGAAGCTGGAATTTCAATTTGGTATCAACTACAGATTGAACCGGGTGAAGCGACTGGTAAACCCGGGGTATCACAAAGACCAAAAAGGGAACCGTAAGAAATGCCAAAATGGAATAGACAGCGGAAAGGGATGCTTTTCTCTCCTGGATTTCAACTGCTGATCGCAGGGCAAAATAGGCTCCGTAGATTAAAACCAATATGAAAATGGAGGTCTCCTTGGGATCCCAGTTCCAGAAAGATCCCCAGGTGTTTTTAGCGAATATCATCCCGGTGATCATAGCCAAAATGCAAAACAAAAAGCCCAATCTGGCTGCGGATGCTGCCTGAATATCATATCTCATTTCTCTTTTTCTCAAAAGAAAAATGCTGTTTACCATAGAGACAAAAAATGCTAAAACCGCCACCCAGGCTACAGGCACGTGAAAAAAGAAGATCCGGGAGACATCCCCTAATTCCTTCTGAGGAGGAGGCATCAAAAAAACTGCAATTATAACAACGCTTAACAGAAATCCTGTGAGTATCTTCCAGATCATTTTTCTGATAATCCAAAAACTAACTACTAACTACTAATATTTTTCACTCTCTCCACACGAAATCAAATAATAAAAACGAGCCCACCCCCATCACCACACAATAGGATATTAAAAACTTAAGTTCACTCCAGCCTTGGGAAAATTCAGAGCCCTCAAGAGCCAGGTTAGTTCCCTGAATAACCGTAATCAAAAGAGGCAAAAGTATGGGAAAGGATAAAACTGCAAATAACGCCCCCTTCACCCGGGCTTTTGAAACAATAGCTGCAATGATAGTCGTGGCACAAACCAGACCTATTGTCCCTAAAATTACAATACAAAGAAAAAGGCTAAAATTACTGATCTGAACGTTCAACAAGATTAAAAATAATGGAATTATTATAACTTCCAATATGAATAAAAGAATTAAATTGAAAAAAAACTTACCTAAAAAGATGCTCTCATTGGAGGCAACTAACTTCAATAAATTTACCGTCTTGGTTTCCTCCTCCTTGATAAAGACCTGAGCCAAACCTGACATAGCCGAGAAGAAAACCACAATCCAGAAAAGTGAGGCAAGTATTTTAGTACCTGAAAAAAACTGTCCCACCGCAAAGCTCACCGCAGTTAATGTGATAACCGCAAACATCACCAGAGCATTCAGCCCGTATCTTGTGCGCAGCTCAGATTTTATATCCTTTTGAAAAACCCAGTAGGCTTTACTCATCCAGCTGGAGGATTTGATCTCCATATTCTTTCTCTTCCTTATTGCTTGTAGCCCAGATTAAAATCCCCCTTTGTTTTTGATCCTGGACAACTTTCTCCAAAAATAAGATCCCCTCCTCATCCAGATTAGCTTTTGGCTCATCCAAAAGCAAGACCAGAGGTTCTTTAATTAGAGCACTTACATATTTCAATCGCTGCTTCATCCCCGAGGAAAAAGAGCCCAAAAGATCAGAAGCCCTTTTTTCCAAACCCACCTGATCCATTTTTTCAATCATATCTTTCTCTTTGAGATCAAAACCCTGGACTTTGGACAAAAACATAAGATTTTCCAGAGCGGTCAACTCATCATAGAGGTTCAGATCCGGCGCCACCAAACTAATGACTTTTTGAAGCCTTGCTCCCTTCAAACCATCTCCATTCAGAGCATACCGTACCTCCCCTTTGCTTGGAGATAAAATTCCGGCTAAAATCCTCAATAAAGTGGTCTTGCCAGAGCCATTTTTACCCAAAATCACCAGCACATTTCCTTTGTTCAGGTCAAAATTCAGATCCTTGAAAACGCATCTCTGTTCAAAATAGCGGGTTAAGTTTTTTGCCTTTAATTCAATCATTTAGAATATAATTTAAAGATTAATCTAAGGAAATAACTGTGGATGTCAAGGCAAAAGGCAAAACCCTAAATACTCTCTAAATGGTGGTGTAAATTCCCGAAACGCGTCTTGACGACAATTCTACTACCAACGAGAATGTAGTCGCTCGATTTATCGAGCTAAAGGGTGCCCAATGAATTGGGCAACTACCAAACACCGAATCTCTTTGTAGTTTGCCGATTTATGCGAAGCACCTTGACGGTCGGCATAAAAGAAACCCAAAATATTGGACAACTACAAGTTCTATTGTTTTCCTAAAAAAAGGGACGGAGAAAAATTCCCCGTCCCATTTGAAAGGTTTGGCTATTGATTAGATAATCATAGGCTTGAGCATCGAGGTGGAGGTCCATTCCGGAACAGATAGTTGATAAGATAAACCACATCAGCTATTGTCGTTTCACCATCGGCATTTACATCAGCACAAACAGTGTATGGTTCTGGTGGACAATCCGGAGGAGTACCATCTTTGAATAGATAATTAACCAGGTAAACCACGTCTGAAATCTCAACATTGTAATCCCGATTAGCATCTCCGCAAATAGTAATGGGTTCGATTCCCTCCCTGACCAGGGCTGGATCGCCATACAGGTTGTAGGTAAACATATTCCAGTATTCAGCGTAATGCTCAAAGCCATAATTCTGATTGCAGAAGAACTTGGAATCATACAAGGCATCTCCAACCTTTTCCGGCCCGCTGGGACCGTTGATCATGAATCGGTTGAATTCGTAGCACATTGATTCGCCGCCACCCTGGTTTGTGGGCCACCCGGATGTGCCCCAGACTATCCGTGTAGCACCCACAGCTCCGATCGAGGCTCCCCATGATGGCTTGGTCAAAAGATCAATTCCCAGATTGCCCCAATCGTTAGGCTCCGGATAGTTGATAACACAGGAGATAGGGAAAAATACTGACGGG
>JBARPA010000254.1:0-1849 GCA_049642665.1 Candidatus Zixiibacteriota bacterium | reverse complement strand
CCTCGTCGATCGTCTCTTTAGTTTGGGGATCGAGTATTCTTCCATGGGTGGCTGTATGGGACTGGGCCTTGCTGGGAAGCACTTTCCCTTTAAATATCTTATCCGAAATGGAAAGCGTCTCCTTTCCACTTATTCTGACAATACCCAATCCACCCTCACCAAGTGGTGTGGAGATGGCAGCAATGGTATCCTCTCCCAAAGATGTTGACCTGAGCTTTTTATTCATAAAACTGCTCTTGACTTAGTATTGCTTGTTGATATATGAAAGGTTCTTTTTATCTTTTACGTAGGAAAAGGCTTTCTATAAGGGGTTCACTCGATTCCTGTTTCTCAAGATCCTGCGGACTTAATAGAAATTTTCCTACCAGATACAATTTCCCTTTATGTTTTGCCAATTCATTCCTAACTGGTCCCACATTGCCATTGTTTCCTTACATAAGGCGACCTCAGAGTAATCATATTTATCATTAAGATATTCCAGCATGGTTTTATACAAGTCATATCTGGTGGTGAAATCGATTTTCTTACCCCAGTTAGATTTCTCTTTTAGAAAATGCACCCAGGAGTGATCTTTTGTCCCATTAATCGTGCTTTGAAGTCCTCGTAGACTCCCTAAAGTGATCCGTGTGGGTCTGAACTTTGAGAACATCTCATCCACGTGATCTATGTAATGCTTCTGCCAATCGTCAATAGGCACAATGGGATCAATCCTTATTCTCACCTCATAACCTGCCTCGGAAAGCTTCTTGGCTGCATCTAATCTTTTGCTGACAGGTGGCGCTTTCTTTTCCCATTTCTCAGCAGCAGGTTTCGCATTCAGGCTAAAGCTCATTATAACCTGACTTTTTTCGGGTATCTCTAAGAGATTCCTGATGTTTGTGGATTTGGTAAGGAAAAGCACTTTGTGAGTGTTTTGTTTTTGAAACATAGAGATTATGAACTTGGAGAAGGGACGGGTTTTACCTTCTTTCATCAAGCTGTCCGCAATCTCGCCAGTATTGAGTATCTCCGGAGTATCTACCTGCTGCAGAAATGCTTCCACATGTGATTTAATCTTATCGAGAGGTTTATAAGCTGGTTTTATACCCTCTGGTCTGAACCTGAAAGTTCCTTTAAGATAACACCAGCTGCAGTCAAAAGGACACCCGTAAGCCCATTTCAACTCAAGAAAATGCGGACAGACAACGTCAGTAGGTTTTTCAGGAATCGGAGTTTTATCAAAACGCTTGATAATCGAGCCATCATTCACCCGTTGCACAAGCAAAGACTCTTTACCAGTAAGAAGCTTGTATTTTAAGTATTTTACTCTGATTTTGAGAGCACCCTTAGTCTCAACCGTTGAAAATCCAGGATTATTTCTTTGTGTAAGATACAGTTGGCAATCATCATTAAGGCGTTTAGTTGGTCTTATAGTTGGAGAGAAAATTTTTTCTTCTTCAAAGACTAACTCATGTACAGCTTTCGTAAATTCAGACTCCAACCAACGCATGAAGTGCTTTTGTATGATTGAAATCCAAACTTCTTTTCGTTTCATACCTGGTGTTTGACTAATCTCGTCTAAAATTATGTTCTTTATAGCTCCTGTCTGTTTTGTTGTACGCCAATCAAGGGATTCAAATAGCGTGCCCTCAAAATCTGCTTCGTGCATCTTTTTAAAATAAGCCTTGTGCATAATGTCATTCATTAGTAGCATAGCGTCCTTGTGCCTGGAGCAGAATATGATGTAATATTTAACTATCTTACCTGTTTTTTCGCGTACAGGACAAGAGCCAGTGAATGGAAGGTATCGTCTTAGTAGATCTTGATATCTGGTAACTACTTGGATTTCCTTTTCTTCTGGGGGCAAGCT
>JBARPA010000253.1:0-3878 GCA_049642665.1 Candidatus Zixiibacteriota bacterium | reverse complement strand
AATTATGGCTCTACTATCCTGGAAGTTTCTCAGTCTTGTTGAGCAAAGACCTATCTCCTAAATTTACACTGTACAGCGAACTTAAATTAGTGGGAGCCTTATATGACTTAAGTGAAAGAGATGAAATCTTTGGTTTTCGTCCCAAAGGTACACTGGGAACTGAGATAAACTTAATCAGAAATCTTTCTTTACTATTCGAGATAGAAAGTTTTTTCAACTACTACCATGATTATAAGTTGGATACAAGATTTAATGCAGGAGTTTGCCTTAAGCTGCCTTACCGGGAATAAGAAAAAAATTAAAGCTGATTTTCAACAAAGATTTTATTCAATACCTACGCTATTCCCATTTTATATTGACAATTTCTCCAGAAGTAATAACTTGAAAAAAAGATTTTAAATGCTAATTCATATTATTACATTCTTAATTGGTCTAACCGCAATTTATTTTGGGGCGGAGTGGTTAGTCCGGGGATCATCCAGGCTGGCAAAGTCTTTAAATATCCGACCAATTATAATTGGCTTGACCATAGTAGCTTTTGGAGGCTCTGCCCCGGAGGCAGCCGTGAGCATAGTGGCTGCCTTTAAGCAAAACAGCGATATCGCTCTGGGCAATATCCTGGGCAGCGTGATCGCCAATATCGGTCTGGTTCTGGGAATATCCGCTATAATTTCACCTTTAAAGATTCAACTATCTACCATAAGAAAAGAACTTCCCATTATGCTGGGAGCCGTGATTATTTTCTATCTGATGGCTCTCAATTTGAGCATAGGCTTTATGGAGGGGGTTTTACTTTTTGTCGGCCTTATTCTGTTTATCGCCTACTCTGTTCATCAAGCTCTAAAGGAAAAGAATAAAAACCAACTGGTGGAAAAAGAATATGAACGATTCTGGAAGGGGAAAAAGGAGAAACGCTCCCAATTCGTTTTGCTTGTGGTGGTGGGCTTAATCCTCATCGTGGGTGGCGCCAATCTGTTGGTTAGATCAGGGGTCTTCATTGCTCAGCAGCTGGGGGTGAGTGAGCTGATAATCGGGATAACCCTGATAGCTTTAGGAACCTCGGTGCCCGAGTTAGCCATCTCCACAGTAGCCGCCTATCGGAAAGAACCAGATATCAGCGCAGGCAATGTGATCGGAAGCAACATCTTCAATATCTTCTTTGTGATCGGAGCAGTTGCCATGATCCATCCTTTGAGTGTGAAAAAAGGCACCCTGGGGTTTGAGTTCCCGGCCATGTTAATCTTCAGTGTTTTACTGGTCTGGATGATGAGGACTCGTCTCACCTTGAGCCGGATAGAGGGGTTCATCCTTTTATGTCTTTATGTTTCGTTTCTTATTTTAGTTTTTTAAGATTAACTTATGATATTTTTGTATTAGCAATAAGACAAATCTTGATTCCAATGTGGAGCAATCCACCCAAAATTTCTCTTGACTTTGCTCGTATTTATATTAAGATAATCTCGGAAAAATCAGGAGACCTGTAGATGAACACTTTGAAAACTCTTTTGTTTTTAACCGTCCTAACCGTGCTTTTGATCGTTGTGGGAGGGCTTCTGGGCGGAAGAAACGGGATGATCGTTGCCTTGGTTTTTGCCGCCATTATGAATTTCGGAAGCTACTGGTTTTCGGATAAAATAGTTATCAGAATGTTCAGAGGAAGAAAAATCGAGGAGAAGGACAATCCCCGGCTTTTCAGTATTGTGAGAAGGACCTCCCAGAGCGCACAGGTTCCCATGCCCAAAGTATATATAATTCCCTCTGAGTCGCCTAATGCCTTTGCTACCGGCAGAAACCCCAAACATGCAGCGGTTGCAGTTACCCAGGGAATTTTAAGGATATTGAACGAGGATGAACTGGAGGGTGTGATCTCCCACGAGATGGCTCATGTTAAAAACCGGGACATTTTGACCCAATCAATAGTTGCCACACTTGCCGGTGCTATCAGCATGTTGGCTTTTATGGCCAGGTTTGCAGCTTTATTCGGAGGTTACGGGGGAAGAGACAGCAACCGGGGCGGGGGTTTAGGGCTTCTGGTTATGGCCATCATTGCTCCGATTTTAGCCCTTTTAATACAAATGGCTATATCCCGATCCCGGGAGTTTGCTGCAGATGAGACCGGAGCAAATATCTCGCATAAGCCACTTCACTTAGCCAATGCTTTAAAGAAATTGCATAATGCCTCCCGCAAGGTTCCGCTTCAAGCCAATCCAGCCACGGCCCATATCTTCATAGTCAATCCTCTCACCACACAAAACTTTGCTTCGCTTTTCTCCACCCATCCTCCGGTCCAAAAGCGGATAGATAAACTTTATGAGCTGGCCAAAAAAATGTGAAAGGGTTATAAAAAGGGGTATACGGGATTTTACATTCCCGAATTAGAATGGAAAGTTACTGGTTAGAGATATTACTTATCATCATACTCATCCTGGCCAATGCATTTTTTGCCAGCTCTGAGTTTGCACTGATCTCCGCTCGTAAAAGCCAAATTAGTCAGAAAGCTAAGAAGGGGGATAAAAGAGCAATCCTGGTGAAAAAGCTGCAATCTGAGCCGGACAGATTTTTGGCCACTGTTCAGATCGGAGTAACCCTAGTCGGGACTTTGGCAGCGGTTGTAGGAGGTGCCAGAATAGTACGTCTAATAATACCCTTGATTCAATTAATTCCGATACCCTTCATCCAAAGGGCAGCAGAGCCAATCGCTATCGGCATTATGGTGATAATAATCACCTACCTATTTCTGGTCATTGGCGAGCTGGTTCCCAAATACCTGGCTTTGAGATCACCTGAAAAAATCGCCTTCAAAATCGCCAGACCCATTGAATTACTCTCTTCCCTGTCATTCCTGGTGGTACAGCTATTATCAGTTTCCACCAAAGGAGTGGCATCCTTGTTAATTGGTAAACTACCAAAAGAATCACCTTTTGTCTCGGAGGAGGAAGTAAAATTTATAATTCGGGAAGGAAAGGAAAAAGGTATTTTTGAGCCCACCGAAGCGGAAATAATTCGATCCGTATTCGAGTTCACCGATACTTACGTGCATAACATCATGACCCCCAGAACAGAGATCGTGGCCCTGGATACTGAAACGGATACTTACAAAGTCGTTCGTGCCATCACCGAGGAGGGTTATTCACGAATACCCGTTTACAAGGATAACTTGGATAATATCGTAGGGATCATTTATGCTAAGGATGTGATAAATGTTTTACAAAACCAGGATCTGATTATACTCCAGGACATAATTCGGCAGCCCTATTTTGTCCCTGACTCCAAGAAAATCTCCGAACTTTTAAAGGAGTTTCAGACCAAAAAGATTCATATGGCTATAGTTTTAGATGAGTTCGGGGGAACAGCCGGACTGGTCACCTTAGAGGATATCCTGGAGGAGATAGTTGGAGAGATCGAGGACGAGTATGACAAGGTGATAAAGGAGATAGATATTCTATCCGACGGCTCAGCTTTGGTCAGAGCCGGAATAAAGATGGACGATTTCAATCGCAAATTAAAGACCGAGCTTCCCTTGGATGTGGCAGACACTCTGGGCGGCTTCATCATCAATTCCCTGGGCAGGATACCAGCTTCAGATGAAAGAATAGATACATACGGTCTGACTTTTATCATATATGAAAAAGTAGGATACCGAATAAGGCGAGTAAAGGTCGTAAAACATAAGCGTAAACAGGAATAAAACCGATTAATATAAAGGCAAGTCACTTGTCTTTTCTTGACTAAATGAGAACTTGCCTTTAGTTTGTCTGGACAAAAATGTTTGAAGCGATAATAGAGCCAGTTGGCAGATGGATAATTCAGGTCATATCTGACATAGGATATCTGGGTATAATAGTGACTATGTCCATTGAGTCAGCCTGCATCCCTTT
>JBARPA010000252.1:0-10186 GCA_049642665.1 Candidatus Zixiibacteriota bacterium | reverse complement strand
TCCAGAACCACATCCACCCCCTCACCCGAGGTGGCTTCCATTATCTCATCTACAGGTTTGTGCTTGAGGATACTGTAAACAGGATCCGCTCCCATCTTGTTCAGAAGATCCACCCTGAAAGGAAACTCCCCCACCCCGAATATTCTTGCTGCACCCACTGCCCTGGCAATGCCCGCGGCGAAACAGGCGATGGGCCCGTCACCCATTATGGCAATGATTTTTGCAGAAACCTGACTTTCCATGACTGTATAAGTTGCATTGCCAAAGGGTTCCTGAATGCTGGCGATCTCCGGGGGCAGGACTTTATCGTTTTTCCATACACATATCTCCGGAATGGCGATATATTCGGCAAAAGCTCCATTGGTATCCACACCTAAAATTTTCAGGTTCTGGCAGATATGCATCTTACCAGTTTTACACAGAAAACAGACCTGGTCCGGAATGTGGGTCTCTGCGGAGACGTAATCGCCAGCCTTAACTCCCTTAACGTTTTTGCCTACCTCCACCACCTCTCCTGTGCATTCATGCCCGAAAATCATGGGCGGCTTTATCCGGGATTGGGACCACTCGTCCCAGTTATAGATATGTACATCTGTGCCGCATATGGAACAAGCCTTTATCTTGACCAGAACCTCATCCTCTTTAATCCTGGGAATATCAACTTCGGCCAACTCCGCTCCGGGAGCCCCTCCCTTCTTCATCACTGCCAACATCTTTTCAGCCATAAGACCTCGCTATAAAAATTTCCGGATCTTTTTTGCTTCTCTTCAAGAAGCTTTGCCTTTAAAAAATTCATAATACGAAAACAAAGGGAAAAGTCAAGCAAAATGAAAAACATTCGAATTGAGATATGATCAGGATAATCAGGTTACTGAAAAGGGCTAATTTTCCTGCGATTCTTCCCTTTACTGACTTTGACAGGCAGATCCAGGCTTTTAAGATTTTTTTATCAAAATCTCATGGAATAAAGAAAGATCCGTTTACTACCGATATTATGCATAGTTAGCCAGGTGGGCCAGATGGAATTTGGAGAAGATTCTATCAGGGGTGAAAGGTAAAAATTGAGATCGCCAGGATTTGCTGATTACTCTATACTGGAAAATGATGCGGGGAACTTTCCTGAGTCTATAAATAAAATGCAACCTCTTTGCTTTTGGTTGGTTAAACTGATTAAAAAAGTATTCACCCCAATTTGATAGCCGAACCGGATAATTCGTTTTTGGTTTAGTATTTTATGTTAGGCGTCTTTGACCAGTTGGTAACATTATTTCTTAATGAGAGAAGGAGGTGTGGGTGAAGCTCAAAGGCATAGATGGAATAAGTATTACTAAAAAAATGATATTGATGGGTATAGGATTTGGAATTCTTTTCTGGATTCTCGAATCCTGTATAGAAGTTTTCGTGTTTCACGAGGGCAATCTTATCGAGCATATATTCTTGTTGAACCCGCACCAAATCTGGATGCGTTCCTTAGTCCTTTATATTCTGGTTATGTTCAGCCTCTATGCACAACGGGTAATCACCGAACGCAGGCGGGTGGAGAATGCGTTGCGGGAAACCGAGGAGAGGCTGAGAGCGTTCATGGACTCGGCACCGGATAGCTTTATCCTTTTCGATTCAACGCTGAACTTTGTTAACGTCAATGATGCCACATTGAAATATCATGCATCCTGGACTGAGAAACAGGACGTAATAGGTAAAAACATCACTGAAATAATACCCGATGTTAAGGAATCCGGCAGGTATAAACAGTACTTGGATGTTGTAAAAACTGGTGAACCCTTGCTCCTTGACGACTTGGCCCCCCATCCCAAATTTGGAAAAAGGCATTTATCGGTTAGGGCATTTAAAGTTGGGAAAGGGCTGGGAATGATCGTCTCTGACATTACTGAACGCAAGCAGGCTGGGGAGGCTCTGAGAGAGAACGAGGAGAAATTCAGGATGGTTGCAGAGCAATCGCCTAATATGATTTTTATAAACAAAAATGGTAGAGTGGTTTATGCCAACAGGAAATGCGCCGAGGTTATGGGGTACAAAAGACAGGAATTCTACGTCCCTGACTTCGACTACCTGAAACTGATCTCCAAAGAATCACAAGGTTTGATCAAAGAAAATTTTGACAAACACCTGAGAGGTAAAGAGGTTGATCCAGTAGAATATTCACTAATCACAAAAGATGGGAAAAAAATAGAGGCGATACTCACCACAAAACTTATAAAATACAAAGGAGAGCAGGCTATCCTGGGAACAATAACTGACATCACGGAGCGTAAAAAGGCGGAACAGATATTAATGAAAGCCAAGGAGCAAGCCGAGGAGGCCAACCGGCTCAAAAGTGAATTTCTAGCCAATATGAGCCATGAGATCAGGACTCCGCTAAATGCCATCATCGGAATGACTGAGCTGACTCTTGACACCCGGCTCACAAATGAACAGCGTGATTATCTGACAAATGTCAAGGGAAGCGCTCACGCACTTATGGAGCTTCTGAACGACATATTGGACCTTTCAAAAATCGAAGCGGATAGGGTGGAACCTGAGAACATCGGTTTTGATCTGCGCCTGACAGTGGAAGGGGTAACCGAAGCCTTTGCTCCCAGGGCTTATGCCAAGGGATTGGAGTTAACCTGTTTGGTTCACCACCAGGTTTCCTCTCTTCTGCGGGGCGACCCCAGCCGAATACGGCAAATATTAATGAATCTTGTGGGAAATAGTGTCAAGTTTACCAATAAGGGAGAAATCGCCATTAAGGTCGAGCTGGAGAAGGAAACCGAAAATCGAGTAACAATTCTTTTTTCTGTGAAGGATACGGGAATAGGTATCTCCAGGGATAAGCAAGAGAAAATCTTTGAAAGCTTTACTCAGGCAGATGGATCCACCACTCGCAAATATGGTGGTACTGGATTGGGTTTATCCATATGTAAGCGATTGGTAGAAATTATGGGCGGAAAGATCGGCGTGGAAAGCAAACCGAACAAAGGGAGCCATTTCTGGTTTAAGCTCAGTCTTGAGAAACAAAAACAGTTTGAACATAAGCCTAAATTACTTCCTATCAACATACGAGGTATGCGTGTTTTGGTGGTGGACGATAACAGGACCAACCGAATTGTTTTAACCAAAATGGTGAAATCCTTTGACTGCTGTGTTGAATCCGCTGAAAGCGGGATTCAGGCATTAAAGGCTTTGAGAGAAACAGTCAGAAAAGAGAAGCGTTTCGATTTGGTGTTATTGGACATGCGAATGCCGGATATGGATGGCGAGCAAACCTTGCGGGCTATCAGGAACGACACTCAGATCCGGGAAGCAACGGTGATAGTTCTGACTTCTGTGGGAGTCCGGGGTGAGGTGGCTCAGCTAAAAGCCCTGGGGTGTGCGGGGTATCTGATGAAGCCTATTAAGCAATCACAGTTATATGATGCCATCATAACCGTGATGGGTCTGCAAAAGAGCAAATCTCCAGACAAACAGCGATCTATGGTTACCCGCCATACAATTGCAGAGCAAAAAAGACGGGCAATTCATATCCTTCTGGCTGAGGACGATCCCGTGAATAGCAAATTAGTTGTCACCGTACTTGAAAGAGCAGGTTTTTCAGTCGATGCAGTGAACGATGGGCAGAAGACAATCCAGGCTCTGAAAAGTAAAGACTATGATCTGGTTTTAATGGACGTTCAAATGCCAGAGATGAATGGTTTCGAAGCCACCAAAGCTATTCGCCAGATGGAGGATAAGAAACAACACATTCCTATAATCGCCATGACCGCCCATGCCATGAAGGAAGATAAAGAGCGGTGTCTTCAGACTGGTATGGATGATTACATCTCCAAACCAATAGAACCACAGAATCTTATCAATACCATCGAAAAATGGATCAAGTCCACTGATGTCCAGGATACAATCAGCAGAAGGGAACACTCTGATGAAGAGGCTTCGGACGAGGGAACCCCTGTCAATTTCGACAATGCTCTGGAGAGATTCGGTGGCGATAAGGAGTTCTTTAAAGAGATACTTGAGGAATTCTTAAGTTATATCCCAAAGCAACTGGAAGTATTGGATGAAGCGGTCAAGAAAGGCGATGCTTCGGAAGCTGAAAGAGAAGCCCACAAAATTAAAGGAGCTGCAGAGAACGTAGGTGCCGGACGCATTGCTGGACTCTCTTTTAAGCTGGAGCTTATTGCACGAAAAGGTGATTTAAGCGGTGCCGAGGAAATTGTCACAAATCTAAAAAATCAACTTGAAATTCTACAGGAGCATATCAACCAGGCATTAACCCAGGAGACAACAGCGGAAACCTACCACTAATTAACTTAATTGGCAGGGATGAATGATGAAAATATTAATAGCTGAAGATGAAAAAACTTCCAGAATGGTTCTTGAAAAAATTTTGATTAAAGCCGGACACCTGGTGATTGCAGTTGAAGATGGTCTAAAAGCTTTAACTTCTATTCAAAAAGAGGTTCCGGATATGCTTATCACTGACTGGATGATGCCCGATCTGGATGGATTGGAGCTGTGTCGCCGGGTCCGGGAGCTAAATCTTCCCGGTTATGTTTACATAATTCTCTGGACAGCCCTAACTCAAAAGGAAAACATCATAAAAGGATTGGACACCGGAGCCGACGATTACATTACCAAACCTTTTGACAAAACCGAGCTTTTGGCCCGGGTAAAAGCCGGGGAGCGGGTAATTCAGCTTGAGAGATCGCTTCGCCAAAAGAACAAAGAACTTTCGGATGCCTTAGCCCAGGTTAAACAACTGAAAGGTCTTCTGCCCATCTGTATGTTCTGCAAAAAGATCAGAAACGATAAAAATTACTGGCAAAAGATTGAGGATTACATAGCGAAACATTCAGAAGTAGACTTCAGCCACGGTATCTGCCCCGAATGCCTGGAAAAACAATACCCTGAATACGTAAAGAGGAAAAAAAACACAAACGTAAAAAGTATCCTCACATGAAATCTTAAAAAGTTTAAAAGCTTTTACCAATCAAAATGGGATTGTTATTGCCAGGTTTCTAATTGATTCAACAATGATGCTCCTTAAAAACCCCCATCAATAGCTGGAACTACGCGGTTATTGGGACTTATAAATGAATCCTGAATTACTATATGAAATTTCTTCATTTTAGAAATCCGCCTTTATGTGGTCGTTAATTTCTGAACTCAAGGATTCTTTACTTGATCTCAACCACATAAAGCTATAACCTTCTGATTGGCTAAGAAAAAAAGCAATAAACAAGTAAAACAACGGAATCTTTTTTATAACCCACAAAAAGGGGATAAGTTTATAAACTCGAATTGAGTTTTCTGCATTACTAAAGTATTCACACTAAATACTACATATTTTTTACCGATATTATTATTGAGTTATCAATTATTTGGAGTAAAATATAGGGGTAATCCCTTACGGGGTGAAAGAGACGTAAAAATTGAAATCCAAAGGATTTGCTGATCGTTGTATTTCAGGAATTCGGTGTGGGGAACTTCTCTGGCTTCTTAACCATACCCCACATCCTGGGATAATCTGTAAAGTTACTTTATCAATACAGTATCATCTCAATTCTATGTCACAGTTGGAAACTTGTCAAAATAAGGTTCGTACTCATTACGCTGAGAGTCCAATGTGAAGTATTATTTCCAATTCCAAATCTGAATAGGAGATCAAAATGAAGGTTAAAGAAACAAACATTACGAGTATAGCAAAAAAAATGATATTTATAGGAATTGTGTTCGCATCACTATTCTGGATTCTTGAATCCGGTATAGATGTTTTTATATTTCACAAAGGTAATCTCATCGAAGAGATATTCACGCTGGATTCCCACAAAATCTGGATGCGTTCGTTGTCTCTGTGTATTCTTATCATGTTCGGCATCTATGCCCAACGGATTATCAGTGAGCGTAAGCGAGCAGAGGAAATGTTCAAGAGAGCCAAAGAGGAAGCAGAGGAAGCCAACCAGCTCAAGAGTGAATTTCTGGCAAATATGAGCCACGAAATCCGCACGCCTATGAATGCCATCATTGGGATGACTGACTTAGCATTGGATACTGAACTAAACGATGAACAGCGAGACTATCTGAGTACGGTTAAAGTGAGTGCCCGTGCACTTCTGGAACTTCTAAATGATATTCTGGATCTTTCAAAAATTGAGGCGGACCGGATTGAAGTCGAGTCCATTGAATTTGATCTCCGTCTTACAGTAGAAGGAATTACTGACACATTAGCACCTAAGGCTTTCACCAAAGGATTAGAGCTGATTTGTATGATCCATCACAAAGTACCTTCTCTCTTGCGCGGTGACCCAACTCGATTGCGACAGATCCTGATTAATCTGGCAGGTAATGGCATTAAATTTACGGAAAAAGGAGAAGTGGTAATCCGAGTTGTGCCTGAGAACGAAACCGAAGATCAAGTTACGCTTCTTTTCTCGATCACAGATACTGGAATAGGTATTCCCAAAGACAAACAAGAAAGAATCTTTGAGAGCTTCACTCAGGTGGACGGATCTACCAACCGCAAATATGGCGGAACCGGCCTGGGATTATCGATCTCCAAACGTCTGGTCGAGCTCATGGGTGGTCGAATCGGTATGGAAAGTGAAGTGGGCAAGGGAAGTCATTTCTGGTTTACTGTTAGCTACGAAAAGCAAAAAGAGTTTAAAGAGATCTCACCGCGTTTTCCTGTGGATATACGAGGCATGCGGATGCTGGCAGTAGATGATAACAATACAAATCGAGCTATTTTAGTAAAAATGCTGGAGTCCTTTGGCTGCTATACTGAGGCTGTGGAGAGCGGCGTTGAAGCACTTGATGTTTTGAAAAGAGCAATCCATCAAGGAAAACATTTCGATTTGGTACTATTAGATATGCAGATGCCGGAGATGGACGGAGAGCAGACCCTAAGGGCTATTAAGGATGATCCGGCGGTAAGTGATACAGTGGTGATCATTCTCACATCTATTGGGACTCGGGGAGATGCTGCTCGACTGGAAGCTTTAGGCTGTGCCGGTTACCTGATGAAACCAATTAAACAATCACAACTATATGACGCTATCATTACTATCCTGGGCCTACAAAAGACAAGAACAAAAGTTAAGCCAATCCCGATAGTCACCCGCCATACCATAGCAGAACAGAAACGTAGAACGGTTCATATACTCCTGGTAGAGGACAATCCCATGAATCAGAAATTAGCTGTTGCCCTGCTAAAGCGTGCAGGCTATTCTGTACACCCAGTGGAAAATGGAGTTAAAGCAATCGAAGCTCTAAAACGCACCGCTTATAACCTGATCTTAATGGATGTTCAAATGCCGGAAATGAATGGCTTTGAGGCAACCAAAGCAATCCGGCAGATGGAAGATGAAAAGAAACACATACCTATTATTGCCATGACTGCCCACGCTATGAAGGGAGATAAAGAGCGATGCCTAAAGGCAGGTATGGATGACTACGTCTCCAAACCAATAGAACCGCAAGAGCTGTTCGATGCCATAGAAAAGTGGACTAAATTTCAGGATCATAGGGAAGCAATCAAAGAACAGATTTACATTAAGAAAGAGAATCAACTCAAAGATATTCCCATTGAGCTTGAAACTGCTATTGATAGATTCTGCGGTGACAGGGAACTCTTTGAAAAGATGCTTGAGGAGTTTTTAGACTTTGTGCCAAAACAATTAAGAATACTGGATAAAGCAGTAAAGAAAGGCGATGTTGAAACAGTGGACAGAGAGGCTCATAGCTTAAAAGGCTTAGCTGCTCAGCTTAGCGTTAATGGTCTTGCTGATCTATCCCTTAATTTAGAGCTCTTAGGACGAAAAGGCAATTTGGTTGGTGCCAATGATGAACTTGATAAGATGAGAACTGAATTCCAACACCTAAAGGAATATATTAATAATTCATTACAGCATGAGATTGCAGTAAACTCCTGACAAAGTTGAAGTCAAAGAGAATAAACTATCCTCTCTCAAGAACTCTACCCTGCTCAATAAAGAATTAGGCTTTTTAGGTAAGATAATTTAAACCACCCCTCTACAAAAAGGGGTGGTTATTTCTTTCTCTGATCTGTTACTGAATCCTATTGTGCTTTACACCAGGTTATCCAGATAAACTAAAAACAAGGAGGCGGTCCCGATTTAAACAGGTAGTTTGTCAGATAAACGGCATCCACAATATCTATGTCTCCGTTTTGATTACAATCGCCTGTCCATAAGGGATTGGGGGCCGGGCCAGATTTGAACACATAGTTGACCAAATAGACCACATCAGCCACACTCACCCCCAGATCTCCATTAGCATCGCCACAGAAGCCAGATTTGGCTCCCACAATCTGGAAATCATCGATGTACAAACCTTCGTACTGATAAGCATCGGCATCACTGAACATGGTGAATCTCACGGTGACGGCGTTTCCATAGAACTCTGAGAGATCAAAGGTCTTCTTGACCCAGCCTCCGCTTTCGCCGGTCATCATACACAGGATATGCCACCGTCCATCCGCAAATATTTCACAGTAGGAATAATCAAATCCTGCCTCTATTTCATACCAGGCCCAGAAACTCAGTTCTGCATGCGGCGGCAGAGTTATGTATTCCGGAGAATAGAGAATCGAGGTAAAGTCCCCGTCGTAAACCCAGCTCCCTTCCTCCCCGCAATACCAGCTGTAGATTCCGGAATGGGAGCGATGGGCAGTCAGATGCCACTTGTGAGTTCCGGTTTGCGACCAGTCGCCTTCCCCGCTCTCCATATCATCGGTAAACCCATAACCTCCAGTCAGCAGCCAGAAACTGTCGGTTGAAGCATAATCTTCTGCTACCAGATCCAGATAAAACCAGCTTCCGTGGGTGACAGGACAGGATGGATCTATGTAAATGGTGAAACACGAGTCCGGAGTTGTGCTCTCCTGGTTAGGTATGTTTCCATAGAAGACGCTATCCAGGAGGATCTGGATATTATCCGTGTCTGTGGTAGTCAATTTAGCAAAGCAATTGTACCCGTTTCCCAGACCGGTATTCTGAAGAAGCACCCTCAGATCAACCGTTTCACCCGGATTTGGCACCCCGTCCCCTCCGGGGCCGTCCAGAATTATGGCACCATCATAATTCAAAACCGGTGCACCAACCGTAAGATGAAACACCGAAGGCCAGGTATGCGAGGCATCTGCTATTTCCAGATCAAAGCAGATAGCATGGCTGTCCGGGCACCCTGAAGAGGCATCAAAAACGTAATAATCCGAAGCCTCATCTCCCGGAGCAAGATCACCGAAGGCTCCTGTGGAGTCGGTTATACTGACGTATGAGTCGGCTGATCTAATTTTAGCTCCAACCCCGGATGCTGTCTGGTTCCCATAATTCTTTAGAGTTAGATTCAAAGTTATCTGCTCACCCGGGTTTATGATGCCATCAGCATTTCCCGATGCGTCATCTATTGACTTATCTTTGTAAGTAACATAAACCAGGTCAGATTCCACCAGCGAGTATCCCTCAAAGGGATAAAAATCGGGCTTGGTTACCGTCACATAAAGAGTCCCGGAGGATGAGGGTGTAACTGAAAATGATACGGATCCGTCTAATCCTGTCCTGCCTGACAAATAGACTTCATCATCCTTCATAAGACAGACCAGAGCATCTTCGACCGGGGAACCCTGGGTCACTGTTACCCGGAACTGATTTGAACCCACCGGGATAGTGTCAGGAAAATTGACTGTTAGATCCTGAGGGGTATCGGTCCACAAGGGCATTTCTGGATCTCCCAGAAGGATCAAACAGAACTCTATCCATCTGAAATCATTTTCCTGATCGGCTTCAGCTGCAAACCGGGTTTTTGAGTCAGCGATGATCTGTCCGTAATGGTAAAATCCCCTTTTGAAGATAGAGGCGAAGAACTGCTGATCGAAAAGGTCAGAGGAGCCATAACCGGGAAGCGATGGTGTGTACCAGCCATATCTGGAATTACCCACGAAAAACCCACCCCCATTGGGATTTTTGACGAAGTGCTCACCTATGCAGTCATAATCAATAGCTGCAGGCCAGCAGCCCACAGAATAAAGAACCCCGGAGAACCTGGAGGAGTTAGTTAATCCATCCATATCCTCATTCCAGATATTATCCGGACCTGTACACAGGACAGGGTAGTTGGCATGCCCCGCGTGATTCATAAAGTTGAAACCTAAATCCATGGAATCTAAAAC
>JBARPA010000251.1:0-5906 GCA_049642665.1 Candidatus Zixiibacteriota bacterium | reverse complement strand
TGTCTCGGAAAAAAGCAAAAGAATTTATGAGAATATGATCAAAGATATGGTGGCAAATCCCGAAGATGTTCAGTTAAAAGGAACCTTGGCCCGGGGGAGCTCCAGCGCTCTTCCAGATGGACCCATGGATCACGTGGTCATTACCTCAAGTTCATATGTTACATACTATCAAACCTTGATTGATTGGCATAACAAAAAAGGCATAAAGGATACGGTGATCAGCACCAACTGGATTTATGGCAGTTATTCCGGAAGCACAAACCAGGAGAAGATCCGCAACTTTGTAATCGATGCCAACACAAACTGGGGAACGCTTTACTTCCTTATGGGCGGGGAGAACGGGACGGTTCCCTTTGAGTACAGAAACTACTATGATGAGAATACGCCCAGCGATCAATATTACTCTGATTTCGATGATGACTGGACTCACGAGGTTTTTGTGGGCAGGGCCACCGGGGACAACATATCTCAGATCAATACCTTTGTAAATAAGGTTTTGAAATATGAAAAAGATCCCCCCCGAAACGGGTATCCTCTGGATGTCCTGCTTGTGGGCATGGATCTCGATGCCAGCACCCATGCAGAAAATCTGAAGAACACCATCGATTTCTATATGCCTTCATACTTAAACGTGAGTAAAGTATACGACAGCCACGGAGGCAACCACCGGGATAGCCTTATTTTCTACCTGAATGCTGGGCAAAATCTGGTTAATCATGCGGATCATTGTTATTATACATATATGGGCACAGGCGATAGAAACCATGGTTGGGGCATATACAATACTCATGTGGATGCTCTGGTCAACAATGACCAGTTATCCGTGGTGGTCTCTTTAGGCTGCGATCCCAATGGTATGGATTATAATGACTGCATTGCCGAGCATTTCGTGATCTATAATTCCAATCAGGCGGGGGTGGCCTTTACCGGTAACACTCGTTCCGGTTGGGGATATGTGGGGAGTCCGCAGTCCTTATCCGGCAAGCTGGATTTGGAGTGGTGGAAGGGGCTGTTTACCCGGAACAAGTATGATCTGGGTCAAACCTTGGTGGACAGCAAACATAATTTCAGCACCTCCTCTCCGGATCAGGGCTTGAAACAACATTGTGAGTGGACCTTCAACCTTCTGGGTGATCCGGCTATGCCCATATGGACGGATGAACCAGACAGTTTCGCTGTGACCTTCCCTCCCAATCTTCCATTAGGAGCTTCATCATTTCTGGTTCAGGTTGAGGATTCAACTACCCATACACCTGTGGAATCAGCTTATGTCTGTTTGTGGAAACAAGGCGAGGTTTACCAAAGAGGATATACCAATGCCAATGGGGAGGTAAGCCTGAATCCATCACCGTCCACCTTAGGAACGGTGTATGTGACCGTGACCAAACACAACTATATCCCCTATGAGGATGATGCCAGTGTGGCCAGTGCCCTGGTTATTACCCTTCCTGCTACAGATGTGGAGGAGTCCACAGCCACTATCCACGGTTATCTGGAAAGCGATGGCGGGTATGAAACCATTTGCTATCTGCTCTGGGATATTGACTCCGGGGAGCCGTATGCATACAGCGAATCTCTGGGAGTTATAGTAAGCGACTCGGAATTTTACCATGAGCTTACCGATCTGATTCTGGGAGAATTGTACTATTTCAACACCAGAGCAAATAACAGTTTAGGTGAGATAAGCGGTGAGGAGATGACGTTTTTGACCAAACCCCTTCCACCCACAGAGTTCACAGCGGAGGCAACCAGCTGCAGCACCATAAATCTTTCCTGGAATAAGCCTGAATCGGCAGACAGCATAATCATTGAAAGAAATGACAGTACAGACTGGTCCAGAGGAGAGGGAATAGAAATATATAACGGAGATGGAACCGAATTTGAGGATTCAGGACTGGAACCCCTGCACCATTACTATTATCAGGCATGGTCATACTGCACCCAGGAGGAATTATCTCAATACAGTGATGAGTATGCTGCAACGGACACCTCAACCCTTTTCAAACGGGGTGATGCAAACGGAGATAAAGAGGTAACCATTGCGGATGTGGTATATCTGATTAATTACCTGCTGAAGAGCGGCCCGGTTCCGGATCCACTTGAGTCCGGCGACGCTGACTGTGATAGTGAAGTGAAAATCGAGGACGTGGTTTATCTGATAAATTACCTGTTCAATAGCGGACCACCACCCTGTTAATTAATGATTTATTAATTTTATAGGTTAAATAATTACTACAAATATGAATGAAGGGGCGGAGCCCTATCTACGCCCTGTTAGTTTATGGTGATTGGTTCTTGGCTTTTAGATAAATAAAACCCATTGGTTGGTGGTGGAATTTTATTTTTACCACCGTGTAGGTAGGACAGACATTCTTGTCTGTCCTGGACAGGTCAAAAAGCCTGTCCCACATCAAGGTATCACAGGTTGTCCCCCTGACCGGGCAGGTAACCTGTTATAATCTCGCTTTAGGCGGGAAGACAACTTGGGTTACCTGAATGGCATTTTCGTTCAATTCTATGGTATAGAATAAGATTTCAAACACCGAGTAGATCTTCGGTTGAGAAATTCCCCGAAGGGTCTTGAAGCCAATTCCTCAACCAACATATAAAGATATACTTTAAGATTAATCCTGATCCACTCTTTCACCTTTTTGGATTCCCTTTTCGGTTATAACTGCAGTTATTAAATCTACTGGGGTGATATCAAAAGCAGGGGAGAAGATTTTAATTCCATCAGGTGCGGTTTTTTTACCCATCCAGTTTGTGACCTCATCTGAGGAGCGTTCCTCGATTTTAATCTTATCTCCATTTTCTATTGATGGATCGAATGTGGAACTGGGGGCTGCAACATAAAAGGGTATCCTGTGAGCTTTGGCTAAAAGAGCCAGATTATATGTACCAATCTTGTTAGCAGTATCTAAGTTTTTGGCAATTCTATCTGCACCCACAATCACCGCGTTGACCGACTTTTTTCGCATAACCCAGGCAGCAGTGTTGTCACATATCAGGGTGAAATCTATTTCCTGCTGCTTAAGTTCCCAGGCAGTTAACCTGGCCCCCTGTAAAACCGGCCTGGTCTCGTCAACGAAAACTTTTATTTTTTTTCCTTTTGATACAGCAGTATAGATAATCCCTAAAGCGGTTCCGATCCCTCCGGTGGCTAAGGCACCTGCATTGCAGTGAGTTAAAACCGTATCATTATCCTTTAAGAGGTTAGCTCCATTTTGGCCTATCTTCTTACACATCAGCTTGTCCTCATTATGGATTAATAAAGCCTCTTTAAGCAAAAGCTGGTTAAGATTCTCAAAATCACTTTCCTTTGTCCTGTCCGCCAGTTTTCTCATTCTTTCCAAAGCCCAGAAAAGGTTGACCGCGGTGGGCCTGGTTCGTTTCAACTCGGAGACCACTTCCTCCAGACGGATTTTATATTCGGTTTGTGTCCTGTAGGTTTTATTTAACATCCCCAGGACAACACCATATGCAGCAGCAATGCCTATGGCTGGAGCACCCCTAACCTGCAAGGTCTTAATGGCTGAAGCTACTGATTTATAATCCTCACAATCCATATAAACCAACTTCTCAGGTAGTTTAGTCTGATCCAGAAGCCTTAGTCTGTTATCCACCCATTCTAATGTCTTAAAGTTTAACTTTACCTCCATTTGTCATCTCGCTTGTTTGTAATGACTTATCTAACTTATTCACCTATCACCTGGACTATGATCTCTCTGGTTCTGGGGTGGGTATCGAAATCTATCAGGACTATTTGCTGCCAGGTGCCCAGGATTAAATCCGCACTGACAAAGGGAACGGTAAAGGAGGTTCCCAAAAGGGCTGATCTGACATGAGAGTGTCCGTTCCAATCGCCCCAGGTCTGGTGATGGGCGTATTCTATGTTCTGGGGAGCTATCCTTTCAAATGCAGCTGGCAGATCCTTTTTTAAGCCCGGTTCATATTCGATAGTGGTAATACCTCCTGTGGATCCGGGCACAAAGACGTTAGCAATGCCATTTTTAAGCTTGGCATCCTTCACCGCTTTTTTCACATCCGGAGTGATATCCAGGATGTCGGTATTCCCTTTAGTCTTAATTTTAAAGGACTTAGTGACAACGGGCATAATTTAACTCACCTTCTTTTTAGAAAGAATAGAGGTTGATTATAAAATTCATATTCCTTACAAATTTTTAGTAAATTAAACCGAAAAAGATAAAAGTCAAGCAAAACAAAAAGTGTAAAAAATTATTGACAAAAGCAGATATTGATTTATATATATAGTAGCCACAAGCGGGAATAGCTCAGTTGGCTAGAGCATCACCTTGCCAAGGTGAATGTCGCGGGTTCGAATCCCGTTTCCCGCTTTTTTTTATTCCCAACAGCTTAATTCCTTCATAAAATAGTTTATTTCAATTGAGATGGACTTTTGTGGTTATTACATATGTTATAAAAGAGCTACTAAATTCTTATTGATACAAAGAAAGAATTAAGAAAAGGAGAAGCTTGAAGCGTTGGAGCTTAAGTTATTGATAGATAATAGAAAGAAGCGGGGTAACAGCCCGAAACCTTTGTCCACCCCTAATTCAACCCATATGAAAAGACCACTCTCTAATGGAGTGGCCTTTTATTATTACGAATAATAGGATTGAAATTACTTAATCAATAACATCTTCTTTAGTTCTTTGAAATCCCCTGCTTTGAGCTGGTAGAAATAGATTCCGCTGGCGACTTCGACTCCGCTTTTACCCCTTCCATCCCAGAATATGGTATGTGTCCCTGCTTCCTTTTCTTCATTAACCAAAGTAGCAACTTTCTGTCCTAATATGTTGTAGATATTCAGAGTAACCTTTGCTGCATTAGGTATAGTAAATCTGATTTCTGTAGATAAGTTGAAGGGATTAGGATAGTTCTGACTCATCGTAGGTGTATGAGTTCTTGCCATATCTTGTGGCTGATCTGAAGGTGTTACCAGTTTCTCATAGTAACCTTTAGCCACAAAAAGGAAACCTCTTTGTTTTGAGGTATCTTCTGGTAAGGTAGAAAAGGAAAGTTTAATAGTCTGATCAGGGGAAAGCTCCACTCTCTGATTATCACTTGTATTAAGTAACGTATTTATGGCTCCTTTCTCTGAGTGTGTGGCAGAGGTCAATTCTAATTCGGTAATTGTAAGGTTGGCATCATCAAACCTGTAATAAGCAATATGATCTGCTGAATATGCCTGATCCCAGCTAATTTTTATCTTGAAGTCTTCGTTGGGATTAATATACTGGGATAACTCAACAAGAGTTAGTACTGATCTTGTCCTGGGATAGATTTTAGCCACATTCTT
Source organism: Candidatus Zixiibacteriota bacterium (assembly GCA_049642665.1). GTDB lineage: Bacteria > Zixibacteria > MSB-5A5 > MSB-5A5 > SM23-73-2 > CAYURP01. Next base: position 586 of record JBARPA010000251.1, on the reverse strand, counting down.
CCACTCTCCATTTTCACCTATCACGTCAACATGGACTATATTAGTGTTTAATCCAGGCTTTGGAGCAAGTCGCTCAATGTCTGGGTCCTTGGGTGGAGGATCCAGCCCAGTTCCACCACCGCTCCCCATCTGATCAGAGGGTTTTAGAGAACCAGGGATACTCATTTTCCCAAAGTTAACTATGAGATAGCCAGGTCTGTTGAACTTGACATACTTTCCGTCTTTCGTCATGATTTCGACAAGATGATCTTTACCGTCCTGATCCACGCATGAAGTGGGCGTAATAGGATCTGAATAAATCCATACCTTACCTTCAGGAGTCACGCCTATATTTTGATTAATTGGATAGTCAATGGAAAAAAGATTCAAATGATCAATTTGCGAAACTTCATTTTCGAACTCCCTGATCTCAAGCTTGTATTTGCCATATATGTTTTTCATGTTTTGTGAGAGAATATAGTAATCCATCAACGAAAACTTATCGTTATATTCATCCTCAGATCCGGTTAGAATGACATTATCTTCTAAGAAATGCACACCATTCCACACATACAAGAAAGGACATTCTGGATCAGGACAAGTATAT
>JBARPA010000250.1:0-3256 GCA_049642665.1 Candidatus Zixiibacteriota bacterium | reverse complement strand
GCCGAAAAAACCCCAGTTGGTGACGCAGAAATACGCATTGCCCACTCTGTGAACTCTCTGCTGAGCTTTGGGCAAATCCTGGGTGGGTTTGAATCTGGTCCAGGTTGCTCCCCGGGGCGCATACTCTTTCTGGGCATTTCTTGACTCAACCTTCCCTCCCAGGAAAAGCAGGCAAAAACAAAGCAGAGAGATCGAAAACCCAAGTAAAGTTTTATTATTCATAACCTCCTCCAGTCAATTCCTTTAGAAATTAACTGATATACCCAGACGGATATTTCTTCCTGGGCCATAGTTAAGTGGATTATCCTCTATCTCCCGACCAGGGGATACCAAAGGTCCACCTAAATCACTGTTTAACTCATTCTGATTGGTATAAGGCCTTCCGGTTGTGCTGTAAACCTGATAGATATTTTGTATATCAAAGACATTGGTGACCCATACCACGAAGGAGTAGTTAAGTTTCCACAGCTCGAAATCCTTATTAAATCTCAAATCCACATTGCTGGTGGCAGGCATTCGCTCGGAGTTAGGTAAAGGTTGTTCCTTAAGCGTGAGATGCATGCCCGGGTAGGAGGGATCAGGAGTAAACGGGAATCCACTGCCATATTGCCATAGAACATTGATTCCCCAGTTAGCAGGCACCTTGAAACCGAATAACCTGGGATGTTCTTTTGGTGGGATTCTCAGATCCACGCTGAAAGTGAGCTGATGCCTAACATCCCAATCCAAGGGGAATTCCTGAATGGGAATCTTTCCCTCCTCGAATCTGTCATAGTAATTGGATACCTCGGCCGAGCTTTTGCCATTAGCGAAGGCATACTGGTAGTTGATGTAACCGGAAACGTATCCGCCGTATCTCTTATCCATCTGAAGCTCTATGCCTCTGGCCCTGGCATAATCCATATTCATGTAGTATTCCCAGGTTATGGGCCCCTCTCGCATTTCCTCGGTATTCAGCTGATCGTAATAGTCCTTGTAGAATCCCGCAATATCCAGTTTATAGCTCTCTGAGATAGCATACTGGATTCCCAACTCATACTGCACCTGCTTCATGTAGTCCAGATTATAGTTCCCGTAAAGTTTCAAACCGGCAGTTCCCTGAGTGGTTCGGGCGTACATATATCTTAACTGAGGAAGCTGGTAGAACCAACCATAGTTGAAATAAACTTTTGCTTTGTCGGTTATGGGATAGGATACGCCCAGTCGGGGAGAGATCTTGTGCTTTCCCTCATCCACCTCTGTTCTCAAAGGATTCTCCACGGAATCTTCAGCGATCTGGGTTACGCCATTATCCTGTAAGAAGAAATCCCAGCGGAAACCCAACTTGGCGATCATAGCCCCATATTCTATTTTATCCTGTATATACCAGGCACCGCGGACAGGCTCCCGATCATAGAAATCCCTGAAGATGCCATGATCCGGCCAGGGAGCTCCATCGGGTATTCCATCGTAAATATAATAAGGATATCTCACATCAGCCATATATAGGTGGTTATACTCCAGATGGAGACCGGTTTTCACCTGGTGTTCCTTGTTAAACTGGTTGGTGTAATCGAATTTTAATGCCCACAACGTTGACTTGCGATTCTGATAATAACAGCGTCTCTCATATCCTCGATCGTAGAAGCCGTCTATACCATCATATCTCCCGTTCCCATTCAGATCGGTATAGGGTTCACCCGGATCCCAGATATTATTGCGAGGATCATAAACACCGTTGTGATTATAATCGATGAAGGGTACATGGGGCTCTCCAGGATCATATACACCGTTTCCATTTAGATCGCGATACCCCTCCTGGAGCCAGTTGATATCGGGGCCATCATATTGCCCATCAAAATCAAGATCGTGGTTACGAGGCGATCCGGGCGCAGTAATGAACACATCAATGGCATCGTTATATAAACCATTTTTGTCTATGTCCTCAAAGGGTTCGCCTAATACTTCATCTCCGTCCCAGTAGGGTTCAGGTTGATCAATACCGGTGGCCCCGTAGGCTACCCTCTGCCTGTCAGGATCAAATACCCCGTTGCTGTCAGTATCGGTAAAGTTCTCGGCAGTATTCCATCTCCCATCTCCAGGGAGATCCACGAATCTCTCTCCCTGGTCATATACACCGTTATAAGGATAACCATCAGTAAAAGGCTCGCCTGGATCATACTCTCCGTTTTTACCCTTGTTGGAGTCGGTAAAGGGTTCCCCTGAATCATACATGCCGTTAGCGTTGACATCCAGGTATTCCTCTGCAGGATCCCAGACGCCATTTTGATTCACATCATCAAAACTTTCCCATTCGGTGAAGAATAGAAATCTGCCTGGTGTCACATCGCCGCCCGGTGTTTTAGGATCGCCCGGTCCCATAAAGAATTCCGCCTCATATCTGCTTAAGGTGAACTCATAGAAGGATCTTTTGCTCACATTATGGGTGAAGTGCAAGCTCATAAGGGTAGTATTACTTTCGAACTGAGGTAAGGTGCTGGGAGTATACCTATATTGCCAGACAGACACGTCTCCTCTGGTCTCCGAGGTGGGATCGAAGAATAGGGTGTAACGATCGAAATTTCTCTTGTAGGAGAAAACCAACTTCTTATCCGGAGAAGCCCGGTAGGACAATTTCAATCCAAGGGAGTACTGATTATTCATCCTCTCGGGTATGTTAAATCCCAATATATCATCCACCTTGAATCTTTTGGCAGTCACGGCTGTGGCATATTCGTTTATATCCATGTGAGTATCCGTTTTGTAAGCGTTGGCGTTAAAAAAGTAGGAAATCTTGTCTCCGGTGAATTTTATTCCGAAGGCGGGCAATATGTAACGGGTGAACAAAGGCTCAGGGCCACTTAAGCTGAACTCCAATCTGTCGCCATTAAAGGAATACTTATTCAGACTGGGATGACCAAAATCGTCGGTCAAAAACTCGATATGTCCCTGGGTAACCTTGTTGCTTCCCTCTTTGGTAACGATGTTAACCGCAGCGGACTGAACATTGCCGTACTCCGCATCAAACCCGCCTTTAAGAATGTCGATCTCCTCGATATTGGAGGCGGTCACATTCATTCCTCCTTTAACCAGTCCTAACCCTCCTAAAGGATCACGAGTCTCCACACCATCTACAATATAAAGAACCTCGCCAGCCCGTCCTCCCCTCACGTGAATCTCGTTGTTTCTGCTAACGAATCCTACCTGGGTTCGCAGAATCTCCTCAATCTGTTTCACCGGCATCTTCTCTATCTGCTCAGTCTGGATATTCCTGACG
>JBARPA010000249.1:0-12093 GCA_049642665.1 Candidatus Zixiibacteriota bacterium | reverse complement strand
GTGTTTACTGTCATTATGGTTTTACAGATGTTCATACCATGGATTTGTCTAAATACATCTCGGATATCCCCAAACCCAAAGACGTGGAAAGGGCTTTAGAGGATTGGCTGGAAAGGGATAAGAATATTAACTACATAACCTTCTCCGGAAACGGGGAGCCGACACTTCATCCTGATTTCGATGAGATTGTTGATAGGGTTAAAAAGATCAGGGATAAATATGTTCCTGGGGTACAGGTGGCTGTTCTTTCCAACTCCACCGGTCTGGTTTTACCACAGGTTAAACCAGCGCTCTCCAAGCTGGATAAAGTTTTTATGAAACTTGACTGTGGCACATCCCGGATGTTTTCCAGGATCAATCGACCTGCAAAAAACATGAGATATGAGGATGTGGTGGGAAACCTGAAGAGCCTGGATGGGATAATTATCCAATCCGTTTTCGTTGGTGGAAATACCACAAATACTGATCCGGATGAGGTAAAGCAGTGGATCGAGAAAATTGAGAAGATCAATCCTTTGAGAGTTCAGATCTATTCTCTGGACAGGCCCTCCCCTTCTGTTGATTTTAAAAAGGTGGACAGAGACATTTTATCCGGAATAGCTGAGGAGACGAAAAAGCTTACCGGCATAGAAGTCGAAGTCTTCTAAGGATAAAGCATTTTTTTCTGATAGGGGGGACCAGGGGTCCCGCTTGCGGGGGCAAAAGGATAAACCGCATATAGGTTGGGCACCCCTGCCCGACTAATTACCTAAAATATCGTCTTTTTCTCTAATCCTTTTTTCCAATAAAAAATATTGATATTTTTTTGATTATTTTTTATATTTATATGGATCTTTGGGTGAGAATAGAATTTTCAGTAATAGAGCAAAGAGAAAGAACTTTAACCAGGGATGGTCATAAAATGACAATCAGCGTTATTTATGAAAATACCCAGTATGATAAAAGATGCAAACCTGGATGGGGTTTTTCCTCCTTGATAAGTTTGGGTGAGAAAAATATCCTGTTCGATACCGGAGCTGAGGGAAAGATACTCCTGCACAATATGGAAAAAATGAAAATTGACCCCCAGGATATTGATGGCATATTTTTATCACACGAGCACTGGGATCATACCGGTGGACTGGATGATCTTCTCAAAGCCAACGAGAAGGTGGGGGTTTATCTTCTGAAATCGTTTTCCAGGGATTTCATAAACCAGCTGGAGTTCTCCGGCAGGAATATTGTCCAGATCAGCTCTCTCACTGAAATCTTCCAGGATATTTATAGCACCGGCCCAATAAAGGAAAGAGTGGAAGAACATTCTCTGGTGGCCCGGATGGAAAAGGGACTGTTGGTCATGGCTGGATGCTCCCATCCTGGAATAGTCAAGATCGCCCAGAAAGCTGCAGAGATTTTCAAGCAAGACATCTATATCCTTCTGGGAGGATTTCACCTTCTGGAGAAAAAGGATCCCGAGATCAAGTCGGTCATAAACCAGCTTAAAGATCTAGGGGTACAGAAGGTGGGTCCCTGCCACTGCACCGGATATGCTGCCATTGATTTTTTCAGAAAGGAATATAGAAAAGACTTCATAGAAATCGGTGCTGGCAGAGTGATCCCATTCGAGTAATAGCTGCTTCATAATGAATGTGAAACTCAAGCCCATAGGTATAATCCATTCCCCTTTTAAGACAAAAGAGGATGTGGTTACAGACAAAGATAGAGAGGCTATCGCAGAAATTGAGGTTTTCAAGGAGTTTGGGGAAGGCTTGAAGTATATCGACGGTTTCTCCCACATCATAATAGTTTGGCTGTTTCACGAATCCGAAGGTTATTCCCTTTATGTTAACCCCTTACATCATGAGGGATTGCGCGGCGTTTTCGCCACCAGACATCCGAACAGACCTAATCCTTTAGGAGTTACCATTGTGGAGTTACTGGGGAGAGATCAAAATTTGTTAAAAGTTAAAGGAATCGATGCCTTTGACGGAACACCCCTTTTAGACATTAAACCATATACCCGATCTGACCGTAAAGAAAAGGCTAAATTTGGCTGGATGGGAGAAAAAGGAAAAAACTGCAGAAAATCAAGATAGACTGGAAAAAGAGGTGAGAAAATGAAAAAATGTAACAATCAAAAAGAAAATCTGGTTGATTGCAACTGCTCCTATGAGCCCTGCTCGAAAAAGGGGATATGCTGTGAATGCATCAAGTACCACTGGAGCATGGGAGAAATGCCCGCCTGCTTTTTCCCGGATGAAGTTGAAAGAACCTTCGATAGATCAATCAAAAGATTTATTCAGATACATGGAAGATAATCTATGAAATACAGAAAATATCTGGAGAAGGCGAAGAAAACAGGCGCATCCTGGTTGAAGATCATTGATCCTAAAAATGTGGTCACAGCTGAATGGGTAAGGTTGAAATGTCAGTATGGATGTGGAATGTACGGGAGGTGCCTGACCTGCCCTCCTTATTCCCCAACTCCAGCCTATACTAAGAAGATGTTTGAGGATTATTCACAAGCTTTAATTATGATCTATGATATCCCCCCGGGAAAAAGAGAAAGAACAAGAAGAAAGAAATTGAGAAAGGATGTGGCTAAGTTGGAAAGGGAGATGTTCTTAGACGGCCATTATAAGGCTTTTGCTATGGCCTGCGGACCCTGTAACCTCTGCAGGGAATGCACCCTCTCCTATCCCTGTAAATACGAGGATTTTGCCCGCCCCTCTATGGAAGCCTGCGGAATAGACGTCTACGCTACTTTAGCCAATGTGGGATATGAATTAAAAGTGGTTAGATCCTATGAGGAGGGATGTAAGTTCTGTTCTCTTATATTAATAGAGTGAAACAAAATACTTCATAAATCCCGTTGGTTATATAGTTTTATATCATACTCTTTTTTATACCCGAACTAAAGTTCTATCACTATCCCCAAGAATGAGTTAAGGGGATTTTTCTTAAAAAAGATTGCCTGGTCTAAATATCTAAAAATTTTAAAATTCAAGGATGAAAGGAAAATCACTCCGCTCCATTCCGTTGATTTGAAGTGTAAATTGTTCCTCAAGAGTCTTTTTAATTCCCAGATATTAAAAAATCTGGCTTTGCTGTAAATTGAGGGCTTGACCCATCCCTTAATTCTCCTTTGAAAAGAAAGAATTGAAAAGCTATTCAAAACTCCCAGAAAGATTTTTTGAGATGTTACCCTTTCCGCCTCTTTCAAAACCATCGAGGGATTTTGACAAAATTCAAGGGTGGTGAATATGATGCTCATCTCAAAAGTTTTATCATTAAAAGGTAAATTTTCACCAGTACCCAAAACAAGTGAGGTTTTATCTTTAAGCTTCTCTTTAGCCTTTTTCAACATATAAGGTGATGGATCAACTCCCGTAACTTTCAACCCCATCTCTTGAAAAAGCTTGAGGTGATTTCCCGTGCCGCAGCCGATATCCAGAAGGGTTTGCCCGGGGGAGGGTTTCAAAAGGTCTATCATTAAAGCTTTTTCCAGATCATTGAAATATCTGCCTGTCTCTGTTTCATACCAGAGATCATAATGTTCAGCCATCTTCTGGTTGAAAAGGGGTAAAGTTTTCATGAATTCATCTTAAAAACCCAAATAGAAGATAATTCCACCCACAGCTAAGGCGAAGAACAGATTAAAAAGTTTTATAAGAATTGAGTCCCTTAAGGTATAGGACAGAAGGGGAAGCATGCCGTGCCCGTCCTGAACAAAGGAGCTTACCAGGAGAACCGAGAAAGGTATCATACCCTGGGCAAACATCATTACAAAGATCAAATGGGGTCCGGAATCGGGGATAATGCCCACCAGAGCTCCGATTAGAAGCACCCAGATCATGTTTTGTTTTACAAAGCCCTCCAGGTTCCAGTGTTTCAGTCCCAGCTCAATAAATAAAAGTGCGAAAAACGACCATAAAAAAATACGCCAGATGTGCTTTTTGAAAACATGAGTCCAGATGTGTTCTTCCAGATAGTGATCTGGAACGGTAATAACCACGTAGGCAGTAATCAAAAGCAAGGCCAGAAAAGTAATCTGTTTCCATCCCCAGGTTAGGGGATCAAAAACTCCAGAAATTACAATAATGAAAATGGTTATTATGGTTCCCAGAATCAGAGTTCTATACCAGGAAAACCGGGTTAAATTACTCTTAACCACCTCTAAATCGAAAAGGTTGGCTTCAAATCCTTCATGAACCTCATATAACTCACAACCCTCACAGGGTATGATATGAAGGGGGGCGGCAATCTTATCCGTTAACCAGCCAAAGACAATTCCCATCGAGAAAAGCAATGCAAATAGAAGTAATGCTTTTTCCGGGAAAAGGGCTAACATCACAAATGCCTCGTCACCGGATGTGGCGATCATCCCACCCACCATTGCCCCAAAAGTTAAAAGCCCGTGAATATAGAAGGAGACGTTAAGAAAAGCTCCCAGGCAGCCCGGAGTAGCTCCCAGAAAAGAAGCAATCACATACTGTCGTCCCTGGCTCCCCTTAATGGCTTTAGACATCTTGCCTCTGGTCAGAACGTTAATATAATCCACCAGAACCATCATCACGAAAACAAAAAGGGTGATCATCAGAGAATGGAGAAAAATGTGTTTTATCTCATCCAATTTGATTACTCCCTGACTTCAATTCTTTTGTTATTCTAAGCTGCAACTTAATTTTGCATCTTAAAATAACATCTTTTTACCTTTGGTCAAACTTTTTTATTTTCTGGTAATAGATCCCACCGTTTTTATTTTTACCATAAATGAAAAATGCTGATTTGAAAAAAATCAGCATTTCGAGAATTAAAATTGTTGTTATTGGAAAATTATTACTTAGTATTCGATATATCAGACATCAACTATACTATAACTATATGAAATTTCAGCTGTTTTATCAAGCATGGTTTTGACCGAGCAATATTTATCAAAAGAGAGATCGATTGCTTTTTTGACGTTTTCCTCGTTCAGGTTTTTCCCTTTTAGTTTGAACTCTATCTCGATCTTTTTGTAAACCCGGGGATGTTTATCTACTTTCTCTGAATTCACGATAACTTCAAGATCATCCAACTGCTCTCGCATTTTCTTCAATATAATTACCACATCCACTGCAGTACAGCCAGCTAGACTCACTAATACCAGCTCCATGGGTCTTGGTCCCTGGTCATGTCCACCTGATTTCTCAGCTAAATCCATTAATATCCTATGATTCGATTCAGTCTCCCCTTCGAAACTCATATCACCTTTCCAGATCACCTTGGTTGCCATTTTTTCCTCTCTTAGAAATTATTTGCAGATTATAATTTTCCATTAATGCTTAAGGGAGATAACTTCTCCCGTAAATGAAGCTATCAGGTGCAGGGACGGTATCCATAGCCGCACACAGGACAGACTATCTCAGATCCCTCCCTTTTCAGATTGGCGAAGTGGCAGTGGGGACACTCTATCCCTTCCTTTAGAATCTCAATTTCGGAAGTTTTTTGTGATTTCTTCTCTCGGGGTTTTTGATTGGTCACTTTAGTGTGGAATGAGCTACGGCCAGGCATTTATCCATCACCACCATCAGACGTGCCTCTTTTGCCTTTTGAGCTGCCTGGTGGTTGACTATCCCGGATTGCATCCAGATGGCTTTGGCTTTTATCTTGATAGCCTCCTCCACAACAGGGGCTACAAATTCCGGCCTGCGGAATATATCCACTATATCCACTTTTTCCGGGATATCCGAAAGAGTAGGGTAGGATTTCTCCCCCAAAATCTCTGGCTGTGTGGGATTAACCGGTATTATTCGGTAGTTCTGTTTTTTCAGGTAATTGGCCACACCATAAGAAGGGCGGGAAGGGTTTTGAGATAATCCCACTACCGCAATAGTTGTGGATTGAGTAAGTAGCTCCCTGATCTTTTCATCAGATGGATTTTTGAATTCTTCCATTTGGATTTATCCCAAAATTTTATCCACTTTCTCCTTGAGATGCTCCTTGGGTACCGCACCTATTACCTGGTCAACCACCTTTCCTTCCTTGAATAAGAGTAGGCTGGGAATGCTCATTATCCCATACTGGGAGGCGGTTTTGGAGTTCTGATCGACATTTACCTTTCCCACTTTAAGCCGATCGGCATAGTCTTTGGCAATCTCCTCCACTATGGGACTGACCATTTGACAGGGTGTGCACCATGCTGCCCAGAAATCGACCAAGACGGGCTTGTCCGATTTAATGACTTCAGATTCAAAGTTATCGTCGGTGAGTTCAATGGGATCACTCATTTTTTCCTCCTGATATTTTTCGGTTTTAGACCACTTTTTGTTTTATTTTTTCCTCGAGCTCTTTAATCCTTTTTTCCAGGTCCCTGATTTTTTCCACATATTGAGGTAAAAGGGATACCACTGCTTCGATTTTTCGTGCTTTGGAGTGTTCTTTTGCCGGGTGGCCAAAATAGACCTTTCCCGGGGGTATAGATTTACTAACTCCTGATTGAGCTGCGATGATCACATTATCTCCTATCTCGATGTGTCCCACCAACCCTACCTGCCCGGCTAAGGTCACGTTTTTGCCTACCTTGGTGCTGCCGGAGATCCCTACTTGCGCCACCACAATGGTGTTCTCTCCAATTTTCACGTTATGGGCGATTTGAACCAGGTTGTCTATCTTGGTTCCCTTGCTGATTCTGGTTTCCCCCAACGTGGCTCGATCTATGGTTACGTTGGCTCCGATTTCCACATCATCTTCCAAAACCACCTTTCCCATCTGAGGGATCTTATGATACTCCCCTTTTTCTTTGGCATAACCAAATCCATCGCTTCCGATTACCGTTCCGCTGTGGATTATAACGTTTTTCCCAATGGTCACATTCTCTCTTATGGTAACGTTGGGATAGACAAGAGAGCTTTCTCCGATTTCTGTGTTTTCACCGATAAAGCTCCCCCCCAAAATGACGGCTTTATCCCCTAATTTAGCTTTATCCTCGATTATCACATAGGGTCCCACATAAACACCTTTGCCAACTTTAATCTCCTTACCCAGAAGTGCTGTGGGGTCGATTTTTTCAGGATAGGATTTCCGCGGTTTATGAAAAAGTGCAATAGCCTTGGCGAAAGCATAATAGGGGTTGGCATGCCTGAGAATGGGGATTTTTGCCTTCTGGATCTCTTTTCCCACTATAACTGCAGAGGCGGAGGTAGCCTCCAAGAACTTCACATATCTGGGATTGGCAACAAAGGTCAGATCACCCGACCTGGCTTCCTCTATTCCTGCCACTCCGGAGATTTCCACGGAGCCATCCCCGTAGATCTCCCCTCCTAATTGCGAGGCGATTTCTTCGAGCGTTTTTTTCATCTCATTCTAATTTCTTGAGTTCCTCCAGAACCTTATCGGTCAAATCCAGGGCTTTATTGGCATAGGCGAGATTCCCGCCGACCGAATCGAATACCATTGCAAAGTTGTTCTCTATGGCCACCTTTTCAAGGACTTGATTTATTTTATCTATGATGGGTTTGGTCAGCTCCGCATTCCTTCTCTCTGCTTTGCCTCCGGGTCCAAAGGTGTCATTAACGAATCTCTGGTATTGGGTTTTAAGAGATTCCACCTGGCTTTCTTTTTCGTTTTTCGTGGTCTCGCTGTAAAGGAGTCCCTTTTTATCCAGATCAGTTTGAAGGCTGTCTATTTCTTTTCTCATGGTATCGGCCTGAGCTTCCCATCGGGCAACGTCTTTATCGAACTGAGCCTGAGCATCCTCAAACTCCTTGTACTCAGCTCTGATTCTCATCGAATCTATATAGCCCAGCTTTCCCTCCTGGGAATAGGAAAAGGAATTAAATACTATAAGGGCTAAGGCACTGCCTATTATAAAAATCCAGAAAGATTTTTTAAAGAAATGCATTTTCAAACCTCCCCAAAAAATTTCTAAAAACTTGTTCCAAAATTAAAGTGGGGTCTCCACTCACCGTGATCTCGGTTAAGAGGATTTGGATAATCGAATCCGTAAGCCATGTCAAAGCCTATCATTCCCAGATTGGGAACTATTAATCTGATCCCAAATCCCGCAGATTTATAAAGATTTTTGAAAGCCAGGGGTTGAACATCCCGGGTTTTGAGGTAAGCGTTGCCTAAATCAGCCAGTAGCAATCCGTAAATCTGCTGCTCCACAATGGGGAATTGATATTCCAAGTTATAGACCAGAACGGATCTTCCCCTGATAAGAAAGCCGTTGGAATCTCTGGGGCCTATGGTGCCATCGGCATAACCCCGGATAATACCATCCGGATCAACCCCTCCGGGAGTGAAACGTTCACTGTAGGGAATATCTCCGTCTTTGGTGTAGGTATCTATCATCCCGAATTTAGCTTTGGCCACCAAAACGAACTTCCAGAAGCTGGGGATGTACTTGGAGAATAAAAAGATATGCTTGTGATAAGACCAATCTCCTCCCAAAAGTCCCCCGGCAAGCTCAGCGTTCCAGGAAAGAACGGATCCGGAGGTGGCAAACTGGGGCAGGTCCCTGGAATCCCTGACTAAGGTGAAGTCGAAACTGGAGGTTCGCTGGGGCCATTTGATTCTGGTCAGGTAATCAAGCTCGGGCAAAACCCGTTTTACGCCGAGACTGTCGGTATAGGTCTGGAATTCGAAGTAGCGAACATCCTCCAAACGATACCTCAAAAACAGCCGGAAATAATCGTCCGGCCAGGTGAGCCTACGTCCCAGCCTCAGACCTATTCCTCTCCTTTCCTCGGTGAAATCATTATACCATCTTCGATTGGTGTTGTATATGTCAAATCCCACTGAGGTGGGGGTATCCAGAAACCAGGGTTCGGTGAAACTCAACTGAACATTCTGAAGGGTTTTTCCGAACTCCCAGCTAAGCTGGATAGTTTGCCCCCTTCCGAATAGATTAGGCGTTCCCAGCCCTATTGTGCCCACTAATTTATCCCGCTGGCTATATCCAGCCCCAAAGGAGAACTGACCGGTGGGCTTTTCCTCCACCTCTATGGTTAAATCTATATCGCCGTTCTCCAGGACTTCATAATCCGGAACCACATTAGCAAAATAGTTCAGGTACATAACGTCCCTTAAGCTGCGCATCAAAAGCGAGCGTTTGAACCTCTGACCCGGCTTTACCCAGAGCTCCCTGCGGATTACCTTCTCCCTGGTTTTGGAATTGCCGGCTATATTTATTTTACGGATATTGGCTGGAATCCCCTCGGAGAATGAGTAGTGGATGTCCACCACATTTCCCTTGGTTTTGGTCTCATCCAGTACCTGGGTGTAAAGATAGCCTTCCTCCAGATAAAGGGAGTGCATCTCCTCTAAGGTTTTATCGTATTTCTCCTGGTCATAAACCTTGCCCTCTTCAAACTTGACAGCTTTCTGCAGTATATCATCCGAAAACTTTTTGTTTCCATCCCAGCTAACTTTGCCGAACTGGTACTGGGGGCCCTCATAAACAGTGATCCTGATAAACATATCCTTTCTGGAGGGATCATACCAGATGGAATCGGAAACCACCTCAGCGTCCAGATATCCTTCCTTCTGGTAAAATTCAACTATTTTCCCCTTATCCTCCTCGTATTTCTCCGGATCGAACTCACCGCTCCTGAGGAAGCTGTCCTGTTTATTTTTAATCTGCTTTTTTACCTTGCCTTCGCCGAAAACCTGATTCCCTTTGATGTATATCTTTTTAATTTTAACCTTTTTCCCCTCGTCTATCTTTAATTTTAAGGCCACCTCACCCGGGGTTTTGGATTCAACCACTTCGGATTTAACCTGAACCAGGAGGTATCCCTTTTCCTCGTAGATGGATTTGATATTTTTGACCTCCTCTTTTACCTCAGTGGGGCTGATAAGCTTGCCCTCCACCATTTTGAGCTTCTCAAGGATATCATCCGTTTTGACCTTTTTGTTACCTGAGATATCTATTTTTGCCAGTTTGGGGTACTCCTTGACCGCGATGGTAATGATGATCCCGTAAGGAGTTTCCTCCCCCTTAATCTGGATATCAGAGAAAAGACTCATAGCATAGAGTCTTCTTATGGCGTCCTGGACCACATAGGGATCCAATTCCATCCCCCTTGAAAGCCCGGACATGTTGATTATCAAGGTAGAATCAGCAGTGAGATTACCCTCCACTTCGATTTTAGAGATGGTATTATTCTGGCCATAGGCAGGACAGAAAGAGAAAAGCAAAAGGAATATGATTGATATTAATCTTATTCTCATGAGAAAAGGGAGAATATTTTTAGCTTTTTGGCAAATTTATCTTTTTAATCAAAACTTCGGTGTAAGTTTGGCGATGTCCTTTTTTCCTTCTGTATTTGGTTCTTCGTTTGAACTTGAAAACAATTATCTTATCCGATTTTCCCTGTTCTGTTACCTGGGCTTCGATTTTTGCACCTTCTACATAGGGAGTTCCTACGACAGGTTTTTCCTGTCCGCCTATTAGAAGGATTTTTTCGAAGGTGAATTTTTTTCCTGGCTCTAAATCCAGCTTGGGAATCTTTATTTTATCACCTTCCTGGACATTGAACTGCAGGCCTCCTGTTTCCATAATAGCATACATCGAATTTCTCCTTTTGAGTTTCTAAATCTATACGCAGGATAATATAGGGGTATTTATCTTCAAGTCAAGTTAATTTAAGCCTGCTTTGAATACAGTTAAATACAGTATTTCAATTCAATCATCCTATCAACCTCATACATCTATCAATACAATTTATAACAACCTCAGTTCCATTTTTATCATAATATTTCAAGTATCTTTATGAATGATTTAATATGTCTGCTAAAGAAGCATAATAAAAAACCGCCTGGCAGGTTGACCTGCCGACGGTTTCAAGAAAATATTAATTTATTTCTAAATATCTATTTAACCAGCAACATCTTTTTAACCTCGGTGTGCTGGCCAGCCTGAAGCTTATAGAAGTAAATTCCGGATGCCACCTCAATCCCATTGTTGTCCTTACCATTCCAGGAGACCTCATAGATGCCAGGTAGTTTCTGCTCATCCACCAGGATCTTTATCTCCTGCCCAAGAATATTATAGATCCTCAGGGTGGTGAGGAGTGGTCTGCTTTCTGTGTTCAGTTTTCCATGAACCGTGAAGGGTATGGTGGTGGTAAGGTTAAACGGATTCGGATAATTTTGAGAGAGTTTTATGAGGGGAATAATATTTTTCTCTTTTTCATCTTCCACATCCAGAGCTGTATCGATGTAAGCTCCGTAAGCATAATCAAATGTATCATCATTGTATTGATCAGTTACTGCGGGGATCATTATGATTTTACTGTACTGATTCCAGTTATAGACATCCTTTGTTCCATTCTCTAAGCTATCGAGATCAATCTGGGAGAACCAGGGGGGATTAGCGGATTGGTACCCGATCAAGGATACCTCCCAGCTTGCCAGGCTGTCACCATAGAAGTTGACGTTCAGGCCACCGGTTGTAGGGTAAGGGACATGGAAGATAACATAATTCGAGCCCAAGTTTTCAGGAAGGCTAACAGCAGAGCTCACATTCACCGGATAATAGGAGTGGTTCTGGCTGTCGTAATTATACACGCTCGGGAAAAGATTGCCTTCTGAATAGAAGGTCTGGGTATCTGCCCGACTGGAGGTGAAATAGTTCCAGATGGTGAATTCCTGGAAGGCCTGATCCAGGGAGCTTCCCCGCTCGGCCAGTGCCTGGGATGTGGCAGAGAGCGCATTGTCTTTTGGTACCTGACCACATTTGGTCCAGATATCCTTTATGATATCCTGCCCGAACTTCTCGGATAGATAGATGGCCCAAACGCAGCTGGCATAAGCGTGATAATATTTGGGTTTATCGCTCGAATTATGGGAAAAGGTCTTCAATGATAACCAGGGGTAGCGGAAAAAATAATACAGGTAACCCAGGTAATCATTTACCTCATCGTAAACCATATCCTCCATCCAGACAGCGGTGATCTCCATCCAGTAGGGCTTGTAATCGCTCCCGCCGCCTTCAAACTCATCAGCGTCATATCCCATTTGAATCCCATGAAAAAATTCGTGGGCAGCTGTGACCTTCATGGCATCGTATTGATCATCATAAATATAGGCAAACATGCTGTAATCACTTCTTAAGACAACGTAGCTTGT
>JBARPA010000248.1:0-2545 GCA_049642665.1 Candidatus Zixiibacteriota bacterium | reverse complement strand
AAAAATCCATTAAGGCCAGTCACTGATGTACTTAAAACAGATTTTCGGTGGGTCACCACCCTTAAACAGAAAATTTATTATGTAGACAATATCTGCATTGGTTACCACTCCATCGCAGTTAGCATCGCCCATTTCAGGGATAGGAACAGGTGGAAAACCACCCTGATATAAATAATTAGCTATATATACAGCGTCGGCAATCGTAACAACGTCACTATGATTTGCATCTCCCCGGCTGATAGCTATCATAGCTCTGTAGAGGTTGACCCGTCCGTAGCCAATATGTATATCATCCCAGTTAGTATCCGACTCAGCATAGTACATAGAATCCTCAGCAGAGTATCGGATAACCATCATCAGGGTATCGTTAGTTATCCCGTTCCTGATCTTTTTAGCATAGGCTTTAATCATCCCTGCCATCCCGGCTACCTGAGGGCAGGCAGCAGAAGTGCCGGAGAATTTGCCTGTGTAATTAAGGTTATCTAAATCAATGTCACATTCATCCCACAGTTCATTGTAACCCAAAGACCCTGAAAGGTCAATGCTGTAGATATCGCCGTAACTCTGGTCGCTCCAGTCACAACCCCTCTCAATTTCTCCTCCAGGAGCCACTACATCCAGCTCTACTCCTCTTGAACTATATAAACACACTTGATCGAATTTGTCTGTAGCGCCCACAGCAAGGACTTCATCCATAGTCGCGGGGAAGCTAATTCCACCTTTCAGTCCCTGATTACCTGCAGCAAAAACAAGAAGACAACCATTATTATATGCTGACTGGATGCAATCCTCAATAAAGTCATTATAACTGTGTCCCCAGCTACAACTTAGAATGTCAGCCCCACTGGTGTCTGCATAAAAAATAGCTTGTCCAATATACCAGTCATCTGCTTTGAACCCGTTATTATCCCAAATCTTAACCGGTATTATCTTACAGTAGAGATCCAATCCTGCAATCCCAATTGCATTGCGGGTAGCAGCAATTAGACCAGCGCAAGCCATACCATGTGGACAATACCTGCAACTGTCACCTGGGCTTGGGTCATCATCCGGTTTATTTAATGGAGGAGGGCCATAAAGGTCGTCACCTGCCCAATCATACCCTTTGATTAGCCTGTCAGCTAGGAGATCCTCGTGTGCTTCGATACCTTCATCTATTACCGCAATAATTATAGTCGAATCACCCACGATAAAGTCTCTCCAGGTCTCTTTCCCATCTATATCAGCGTCCACTTTACCACCGGTATATCCTGTGTTGTGATAGTTATACTGATATTTAAAATATGGGTCTGTTCCAATATTGACAGTCTCTTGGAAAGGACTTAGTAGAAACTGTGCATTCGGCACTGAGTATATGGTTCTTGAATCCTCATAATATAAGTTAGCCATATCCAAGGTATTAAAATCAGATGCGGGTGTAATTTTTAGGAGAAATAGATTTCGTATTAGGGTTAAACTGTCGGTTACAACGATATTGTGCACAGCGTTAAAAGAATCTATTTCGGAACGAGGAATCACAGGATTGAATTTTACGATGAACTCATCAGTTATTACAAACTCAGTGGAGTCGAGCAAGCAAAGAGGGTTAGCTGCCAACACATAAGTATTGGTATCCAATCTTGTAAGCAAGTCAGCAATATCAACTTCAGGTCTAAGATAAACAGAAAAGAAGCCATTTATTCTTGGTTCAGGTATCTTTGTGGTGTCAAAAGCAGGATCAGATTTTACAAACATATCAATATTTTGCTTAGCTTGGTCTGTCAGCTTAGCAACAATTTCTCGGCTGGAGATATCCAGGAAAAGCTTCCCTCCATCGGAGTAATAATAAGCTGTCTGCCCGTAGGTTGAAGAGGTAAGAAGGATTAGCAGGAGGATTAAAGAGATAACCACCTCTTTTAAGTTACTAATAATTCTATACACAGGTACCTCCTACATTAAATTTAATTATATTAGGGATTGGATTGAATCGCTAGTTGGTGTATTCTGTGGTTCTTGCATTCAGTCATGATAGTATCAATTATGTTATGGGTTCTACAATCAATAACAAATATAACACTCCCGCCATCTGCGACATATGCTTTATTGCCATCAGGAGTTATTACTATTCCATCTGTATGGTGAGGTGGAGATTCACAATATGAATTAAGCTCTCCAGGATCAATGGTATCAGTTGAAATTGGAGATAACAGAGTATTGTTCCAGCTGTCAAAAACATTGATCTTGCCTGTAGGGGGGTGTTCGGGAATTCCGTATATACCAGGATCTGTTATGTAAACGTTTCTACCATCAGTAGAGACAGTTAAACTGCTAAGGTGCACATTGATCCGAAATTCCACTATTAGGGAATCTGAATTCAGATCATAAGCCCCAAAAATGCCACCAGGATAATTTGCAGGCATAGCCACAAAATAGAGAGTTTTGCCGTCCGGAGAAATCTCCATATCCATAAATGATAAAGAACGCCTTGTTGAAGAAAGTATCTGAAATTTTTTAATCCATTCCATTCTATCGTAGTTGTAGACACCCACCCATCCCCAAGTAGGCA
>JBARPA010000247.1:0-11392 GCA_049642665.1 Candidatus Zixiibacteriota bacterium | reverse complement strand
CCCTATCATCATGTCCAAGAAGGAGGGGAGTATCCCGCTGTACTTCTTACCGCCGGAACCTCCGATTCCCGGGTGAACCCGCTTCACGCAAGCAAGATGGCAGCCCTGCTGCAGTCCACTACCTCATCTGATCGACCCATCCTCCTGAGAGTGGAAAGCAAAGCCGGTCATGGTCAGGGAAAACCTTTCAGCAAACGCATTCAGGAGAGAACGGATATCTACAGCTTTCTCTTATGGCAGTTGAGAATGATGGATTGAGCTATTTATAAATAAGAATTCTGATTTTCACCCGTATTGAAATAGTAAGGCTAAGTTAAATCCTTAGAGTTTATGTAAATTCGATAGGATTGTCCGGAGAGTATTATAGATATGTCAAAATAATTTGTATTGACAGGGTGATAAGATTTTTGTTTAATTGATTTTGAAATGGAGAAGTGGACGGAGTGCAATTTTATAGAAAGGGAGGTGGGGAAGTATGGAGAGAGGGTTTCCTGAATGTAAAAAGTGTAACTCAGGCGTTTTGTTGCCTTTGTCTGATTATGGTAGAGACGGGGCCAGCATTCAATACAAAGCCTGGGTTTGTTCCAATCCAGACTGCGGATTCTCCATTAGAATAGATAATGGAGAGATCAGCTTTGGCAAGACCATCAGCTATTCATCAAAATAAAAAGCTTGCAGATTTTTTTTGAGCACTTCGTCCACTTGAAAAAGAAATGGGAAAAGGATTCTTTAGAGATATCTGGCTTAAATTAGGAGCCTTATTTTTGGCCTTGCTTTTGTGGTTTCACGTAATCACCGATCGATCCTACGAATTTACTTTGTCCTGTCCTTTGAAGGTAGTAAATATTCCAGACAACCTGATCATCTACGAGGAGGTTCCCAGGGAAGTCAATTTTTTGGTGAAGGGGAAAGGGAAGACCATACTCAAGCTTTTTCTCTCCCAGAGGGAGGAGCTGAAAATCGACGGATCTAAATTCACAGCCAGAGAAATCAACTACCAGATAAAACCGGAGGAGATATCACTTCCCACCGAGAATTTGGAGGTGCAGGAGATCACCTTTCCCGAGAGGTTTAATATCAAATTGGATTATTTCAGGAAAAAGAAGGTCAAGGTGATTCCTCGGATAGTTATCAACCCGGATGTTGATTTCCTGTTTTTAGGGGACGTAAAGATTCAGCCTCAGGAGGTGGTGGTGGAGGGCCCCAGGAGATTCGTTCGGACCATAAGTTCGGTTCTTACCGAATCAAAAGTGATAGAGGAGGTAAAGGAACCGGTATCGGAGAGCGTGGATTTGATTCCTCCTGATGGATTCAACGTCAGATGCGAGCCTAAAAAGGTTAATTTCTTCGCCAATGTTCAGCAGGGAGTGAAAAGGGAGATGATGGTGAAAATCGCAAACTTGGACTCAACTTCAGGGAAAAATATCATAATAAACCCGGATCACGTGAATTTAACCCTTCTGGGCGAGGAGAAAAAAATAAATACGCTCAAACCTGAGGACGTGGTAGTTACTTTAGACTTAAAGGGTACCAAGGGGAAATATAAATTCCCTCCCATAATCAAACTTCCCCCGCAAATAAGGCTTATCAGCGTTAATCCCGACAGTTTAGAGGTAGAGATAAATTAAGCATGCTGGTCCTGGGAATAGAGACCTCCTGTGACGAGACTGCGGCTGCGGTGGTTAAAGATGGCATAAAGATCAAATCCAATGTGGTATGCTCCCAGATTGTCCATACCAGATACGGAGGGGTGGTTCCGGAGCTGGCATCCCGGGAGCATATTAAAATCCTTCTTCCCATTGTTCAGACCGCACTGAAGCAAGCCAAAGTCAATTTAAAAAAGGTTCAGGGAATAGCAGTGACCTACGGTCCAGGATTGGTGGGCTCGCTTCTGGTGGGACTGTCTTTTGCCAAAGCTTTAGCTTACTCACTTAGAATCCCTTTTGTGGGGATAAATCACATCGAGGGGCATATCTTTGCTAATTTCCTTGAACACAGAAGTTTAACCCCTCCCTTTATCTGTCTGGTGGTCTCAGGCGGACACTCGGATCTGATCCTGGTTAAAGCTAAGGGGAAATACGAAATGTTAGGACAGACCAGGGATGATGCGGCCGGTGAGGCATTTGATAAGGTGGCCAAGCTTTTAGATGTGGGTTATCCCGGCGGTCCGTTAATCGATGAGCTTTCCCGAAAAGGGAATAAGGATTGGGTTCGTTTCCCTCGGGCTTATCTGGGTGAGAAAAGTTATGATTTCAGCTTCAGCGGGCTTAAGACATCTGTTGTCCTTTTTGTCAGGAAAAAAACAAAAAAGGAACTCAATTTACATATCAATGACATAGCAGCCAGCTTTCAGGAGGCAGTGGTGGACGTTCTGGTGGATAAAGCCATAAATGCAGCGCGGGCATTGAAAATAAACGAAATAGCTTTAGCCGGCGGGGTGGCCAGAAATTCAAGATTAAGGGAAAAGCTCATCCACAAGGCTAAACTACAAAAACTAAAAGTCTTTTATCCCTCACCTATCCTGTGCACCGATAACGCAGCTATGATAGCAGCTGCCGGCGATTTTTACCTTTCCAGAGATAAAAGCTCAGGTCTGGATCTGAATGCCGTTCCCTATGCCAAGCTGGTTACCTTAGATTAGTCTCGGTTGAAATAATCGTCTCACAGGTATTTTAGTATTCTACTACTTCATTCCTGTTTTATCTCATAATAGAGCTTTTTAATCAGCTTTTGGGCTCTTTTTGTCGGACCTCAACAAATGAGGAAATGTCTTTGCGAGGAATCCCGCCAAAGGCGGGACGACGAAGCAATCTCTGACTTTAATTAAATCCTCACAAACTCACCACAGATTTTCCCGCCAACCAACCCGTGGAAAACGCCATTTGCAGATTATATCCACCGCTATCGGCATCGACATCCAGCACCTCACCGGCAAAATACAAACCCTTCACCAGCCTTGACTCCATAGTGCGTGGATCAACCTCTTTTGTATTTACTCCACCTGCAGTGATCATCGCCTCAGTAAACGGCCGATAGCCGATCACCTTCAACCGGAAGTCTTTTAGCCAGACCCGTAATCTCTTTCGTTCGGCAGATGTGATCTGATGCCCTGATTTATCCAACGGCACACCGATCAAATCAGCACAAACGGGAATCATCTTCTTAGGAAGAAGCTCTCCGAGCAGCGATCCAAATTTCTTTCTGCTATTTTCTCGAAATCGAAGAAGAATCCTCTGATCCAACTGATGTTCGTCTAATTCAGGAACAAGATCGATGGAGAGAATCACGCTCCTTCCGGAACGCAATGAATCAACCAGTGCTCGGCTCCAGGAAAGAATCATCGGTCCCGACAGACCAAAATGTGTAAAAAGCAGAGCACCGGTCACTTCAGCTTGTTTTTTCTCATCTACCAAAAGCCGAACCTTCACCTCCCGCAAGCTCACCCCCTGCAATCTTGGAGCGATATCACCAGCAGTCTCCACCGAAACCAGAGCTGGTCTTATGGGCACGATGCTATGCCCTACTGACTCAGCCAGACGATACCCATCGCCACTCGAGCCAGTAGATGGATAAGATGCCCCACCGCAGGCGACAACAATCGCATCTGCTCGAAGGATTTCTCCAGCAGGAAAATGTTCATTTATTCTCCTTTTCACGGAGGACGATTTGGAGGACAACTGCACCCCCACCACCCTCTTTCCTTCCACAATCAACCGAGCGACCTGTGAATCATTCCTTAACACCACTCCACATTTCGTCACCCACAGCACCAGTGCCTCTGCCACATCCCGGGCATCGCCACTTGCTGGAAAAACCCGGCCATCGGGCTCAGTCACAGTTCGAACTCCCAAATTCTTCAAAAATGATTTCAAATCGGAGGAGAAAAATTGTGAAAAAGCCTGCCTCAGAAACCGTCCACCCGGTCCAAAGTGTTTGATAAAATCAAGCAATGGAGCAGTGTTGGTCAAATTACATCGTCCCTTGCCGGTTAATCGCAGTTTTTGCCCAGGCCGGTGCATCTTCTCCAAAAGCAGAGTCTTCGCACTTGATTCTGCCGCAATGCCCGCTGCCATCAAACCGGCTGGACCTGCTCCGATCACAATAACTCGACGTCCCCCCTCTCCTCTTCGGGGAGAGGGATGGGATGAGGAGGATAAATTAGTAGGAATGTAGTCCTCTTTCATGAAACAACATCAGACACAAAAAAACGTCCCCAACTGGATGATTTTAGAACTTTTCTGATAACTGAATGTCCAAATTATCACCTTTGGGAAGACATCGAAACCTTGAAGTTCTGGTACTCTGCGCACCTGACAAATGAATAGTATCAGGAGCACGGGGCTCCTGACCTACTTGCTTTAAGGATGCGGGGCTCATTTTCGTTCCAGTTTTGCCCATCCTTGCCCATCGAGGTCAACAAGGGTATAGCCTTTGCAGAATTTACAAAATCTGCCATAGCCAGTGATTAAAGAAGGGTCTCTAAAATCATCAATGTTTCTTATTTGTTTGCATTTTGGGCACTCTTTCATTTCGCCATTTTGTAAGCGGTCAATGGTTTCGTGGATAAGGTTTATTACTAAATTATTCTTACCAGCACCACTTTTGATTAAATTCTCAATTCGTTCGTCTAATGTTGCAATAGGATCGCTTCCAATATTGAATTTATTTATTCGTAAGAATCTATAACCGTAACCCTCCAGAACTTTTTCGCGATAAATATGCGCGTCAGTGCAATAATGCTGATAATTAAATTCGTTTATCTCACCAATATGTTTAAAATGTTCCTTAAAACCATCATACTCGATAATTATTTTGTGCTCCCGATGGGTCTCGTCTTTATAAACCAAGAGAAAATCAACCTTGTAATTCGGGTGGTTATACGTTTTGTCTAGCTGCTTTAAATATTTTCCGAGCTCAAATTGTGGAATAAATTCAATGTCATCTTTGTGTTTTTTCCAGAAATGTGTTTGATAAAACCAATTCATTACCTCTGGTTCCATTCTTGATTTCTTGTCAACTTCGCGTACGCTTCGCTCTTTTCCGGCCTCATTCAAAACAAGGAAATACTGCCTTAACGCTTCTCCAATTGAACCACTGAACTTATCAATTGGCTTGCTTAAAACAAAGTGCATACATTCTTTTGCGCGGCTTAAACCAACATTTAGTCTTTGAGCTTTTATCTTTCCATCTTCTTCAATATCCACATCATTTAGATCTTTGATAAATACGCCCCAGAGATGATCATCTTCTTCGGTAGCAACCATAGAATAAAAAACAATATCTCTTTCCTCACCTTGACAGGTATCAAATGTCATTATTTTTAACTTGAGCTTGTCGTAAAAATAGTCCTTTTGTGGCAATGTGCTAATCTTTTCAACCAATAATTTCTGTTGGTTTGTATGAGGTGTAATAATACCGACACTCTGATTACTTTTAGATTCTTTCAGTTTTTTCAATTCAGAAATAATAAATTCTGCTTCCAGAGCATTGGTATTTTGAGCTAACTCTTTTTTGCCATCGTGTTTTATGTATGAAAACTTTAATACCTCATCAATAGCTTTGCCTCTAATTTTCATTACTTGCAAGCTATCTTGATAGAAATTTCGATTTGAATAAGAAATTATTTCTTTATATCCTCTAAAATATTTTAGAAGTTGAGTGTTGTAATTACTGATAAATTCGAAAAATTCAAGAATAGAAGTCTTGATATTGAATTTCCCTAACTTAACTAATTTAATACCCTCATCAGAGACGCATTTAATAAAACAATCTTTAAGATTATTTAAATATTCTCTGTTTGTATCTGAGCGAGCTTGCGCGGACTTCACGTTGCTGAACTGTTTTTTGTCTCCAAGAATTAAAACTTTTTTAGCTCGTAATAAAGCGGGGAAGGCTTGGGCTATGCTAACCTGCGACGCTTCATCGATAATTAACAAATCAAATATTTCAGGCTCAAGAGGAATATATTCAGCATAATCTCTTATGCCTGCCAAAATACAAGGAAAGGCGTGTTTAAGTTTCAGAAATTCATCTTTAGGAAATCTTTGTTTTGTTCTAATAATATCTCTTAATGCTCTCGCGGTCGCTTTGTTGTTTTCATAAAAGTCAATCAGCCTTCCGTCAAGAAGAAAGGTCATTAGAGTAGTCACCAAATCCTCAATATGTTTCTTTTGGCTGGCGTAATTAAGCGAAGGTATACTCTTAAAATCTTTTTCTATTTTTCGCTTTAAGTTTATGTACCTAACCAATCTGTCAAAATCGAGATCTGAAATGTTAGTAAATTCATTTTCACAAAATGTCTTAAAGGAAGATAAATTAACCTTGAGTTTTTCAACCGTATTGGGGTACTTATTTAGATTGCTATTTAAGAATTTCAAGTCTTCATCCAATTTTGATAAATCATTTAGGGCTACCAAAATTTGTTCATCCTTTATTACTTCATGAATAAATTTTAAATAATCAAAATTGGTCTTATATTTTTCATCAAGCTTATTTTTTAATTCATTCGCAAAACTAAAAACATTTGCCGTATTTTTAAGTTCTGTCAAATTTTGGTGAGGTTCAAAAGATGAGGAAAGATTAAACTGTTTTTTAAATTCTATGTTTAATTCCGCCACTCTCTTTTTCTTGAATAAATAGCCAAAAAGCCAGTTATTTTCTTTTTCGTAGTAGGCAATGAATTTGTTTAATATATCAAGATTATTGTCTGCGAAATTTTCAAACTTTAATATTGAAGACAAATTAGCGCCGTACACTTCTCTTAATTTAGCCACTGAAGAAGAGAGAAAGTTTAATAACCAAAAATATTTTTGGAAATTGGAGTCATTTTCAAATTCATCAATAGAAAAGTTAAGTAATTCAAAAAGTCGGGACTCTTTTTGTTTTTCGCTTGGATCAACAACTAATTTATTTTTAAGGGATAGGAAAATGTTTCTAAATTCTTCCAGTTCGATAACTGATTCTGGTTGTTTCAATGCTTCATCAATATCAACAGGAAATCCTTTATTCTGATAATAAGTTTCAAGATCAAAAAGTTGGTAGATTTCTTTTAAGTCAATTTCTCCGTATGCTAAAATCTCGGCTTGCAAATCTTCTTTCAGGGTATTTTCTTGTTTTCCAATATTGCTTTCGAGCGTGTCGTAATCTTTCTTTACGGCTCTAAAATGAGTTTTAATGTTTCCTATTGCATTATTTGCTAAGATTTGACTATATGTGCTTCCAGTTTTTCCAAGTCGCAAAATAGGATTCTGAAAATTCTTATCATGTCTTACTTTGTTCATCGTTTCCGTTATCTTGTCTTCAACAACGTCAAGGGCTTCCTTTTTGTCAGATAAAACAAGAACAGATTGATTTTTCAATATTGAATCAAAAGCAATTGCAGTAATTGTGTGGCTTTTTCCGGTTCCAGGAGGTCCTTCAACAATTATGTATTTGCAACCATCTTTTCTAACTGCAGATAAAATTTGAAGTTGTTCTGCATTCAGCGGGATTGGACTACTAAAAACAAGGCGATCGCTTGTTTCCGTGTTATCCCATTCCTCCTCTACTGCTGGGTTAAAGGGTGGAGGATTTTTATGAATGAAGTCATCAATTAACTTATTAAAAGATTCTGCTAAAACATTATTTCCAGAAGCAAGTAGTCGTAAAATTTCTTCATAATCGTTTACTAACGCCTCGTCTGATTTATCAAACAACGCCACATAACAAGCATTTGAAATCCTCACCAAAAGGCTCTTTGCTACTTGTTGATCTGGATTGTTTGTATCAATGCTTTTGTCTAATTCAAAAAAGTTGACAATCTCACTCAAAATTTCTTTCAATAAGTCTTTAAAATTATTTTGATGTTGTGCTAAATAAATAATTCTCTCTGCGACAGTTTTCAGGTTTCCTTTCTTATCTCTTTCCTGGTTGTATTCTTGAGTAATATATTCAAGTGCTTTCTTGTTGATATACACTTGAGAGTCAAATTCAATTGTCAATAAATCGTTTTGCATGCCTACTGAAAAAGGAATGTAAAAAATCGGGTATTTTGCCTTATTAAAAGTAATGTCGCAGAAATATAAGTAAAATTCTTGTTTATCAAGTATGGTTCTGTTTCTTTCCATTTCATAAATCTCTGCAAACAAATCACCAACCTGAAAACTTTCAAAGAATGAAATTATGTTAGTCTTGATGTCCTGAATGTCAAAAACGTCCTGGAGTTGTTTAGATATATCATTTTTCTCTTTCGCTAGAAGTAGTTTTACAATCTCCGAAATTTTATTTTCCAATAAAACAATAAGAACAGAAGTTAATTCTTCTTGCATTAAATAGACGCTGTTTTCATCACCAAGATTTAGATTTTCCAAAGGTTTCTCAAGATTGCCAATGAACGGCAAGACAAGATCGGTTTTTATTATTTTCGCAGTGGCCTCGAGAGATGTGGTTAACGCTTGGTCGTATTCTTTTTTGTAAAGCGTTGCCGATTTTTCGATTTCTTCAGAAACTGCTTCAAGCACTTTGGAAATTTCGTTGTTGGTGATTTTTTCTAACTGCAACTTGATAAGGTCAAGAAGGTTTTTTGGGATATTTGTTCGATAAACACTTTTTTGGATTGTATTCATAATTTTTTTATCAAAAGCATGATTGATTGCTTTCCACGCTAGATTATTAAAGGTTGGATATTTGTTTAAATTTAAGCCAACAAGCAAATTATTATTGCTTCGTAATTGAATGTTTCTTTTTGGATTTTTTCTTTTATGAAAGTCTGTTTCCAAAAAGTCCATAAAATACTTGGTAACTTCCTTTATGAAAGCCAGGCCATTTTTCTGTTCCGTTTTTTCAATTGTTTCTTTTACCATATTGACTGTAAAAATTATTTCATTAAGTCATCAAGCGTCCCCAACTGGATGATTTTAGAACCTCTTTGGTAGATTTGCATGTAACTATACCTTATGGAAGTTTTGACAAGTTGTTTCGACAGAATTCCTTTCCGATCTGTCCATGATTCTCAATCTTCTATCTGATGATTAAATCAGCTCAATGGATCAGAGCGTATGATGAGTTCACATTCTAACCTAAGCGAGATTGAATCGAATAATCCTGCCCTGCACACCTGACAAATGAATAGTGTCTTCTCATGCAACTTCCGGATAAATCCCTTCTATTCATAGAAGGAATTATAATCATTTATGCAACCTTGTCAAGCACTTTATAGGGGACTTTCACGATTGGGGATGTTTGATAGGGATATTCGTATGAATGCTTCGCAAAGGTTCTCTATAAGGGTCGCATTTCCGCCGAAGACGCCCGCCTGCCAATCTTTAGCGGGCAGGGATCTGCCTATTTTCTGTTTTTGCAATCTCGTAAGTCAGGAGCATGGGGCTCCTGACCTACAATACTTCATCCATCAGGAGGCCCGCGTCTGCAACAATTTAATTTCAACCGGCTTGATCTTGCGCCGCCTTCTTCAGCTTGTCGTTCGCAAAAATGGCAACTTCAACGCGTCGGTTTTGCTGACGACCATAGTCCGTATCGTTTGAAGCGATTGGGTTCATCTCACCCAGGCCGACCATCGAAATCCTCGAGCTGGGAACACCAAGACCCATTAGATAGTTGGCAACAGATTGAGCACGACGTTCGGACAACTTTAGGTTATAGTCTTCACTGCCGCTGCTGTCCGTATCTCCTTCAATGAGGATGTCCGTGTCGGGGTATTTGTTCAAAATCTTAGCGAGACTCTCGATGTTTGTTTTTGCCTGCGGTCGCAAGTCCGATTTATCCCAATCGAAAAGAAGGCCCGAATCAAATGTGATCTTGATTCCTTCGCCGATGCGCTCGATCCTCGCTCCCTGCATATCCGCCCTCATCTCTGCGGCTCGCTTGTCCATCTCATTACCGATCAGAACCCCGGCTGTTCCCCCGACTGCCGCCCCGATGATGGCGCCAACGGCAGTGTTTCCTGCCGCATGTCCGATAACACCGCCAACAGCTGCTCCGGCGCCTGCGCCGATCGCTCCGCCCTTGGCTTTGTTACTCCAGGCGCACCCGTTAATGATGGTGAGGAGCAAAGCCCCACTCAACAACAGAATGACTGCTTTTTTCATGGTGAACACTCCTTAAATTAGGATACTTTGTGATAAAACAATTAAGTCGCTCGCTGATTTATTCCCTATTTGAATCTTGCAGAGGCCTTTGAAAACGCGTTCTTGAGTTCCCTCCAGCTTTCTTCCACATAAACCTACGCTATTAAATTGAGGTTTTCTTACATATCACGGGCAACATAAAAATCTGATTGCCTCCAGCAGACGACCTTTCCACTTCTCGATTGGTTCCAAGGTTTGTGGGGCTACGGCATTTCACTCTCTTCTCCTCCAATTGACCAGCTTACGCTCACAAGCTTTTTCTAGTCAAAAATATAATCCCCCCGAAATCTAGTCAAGAAAAAAATTAGGTGGGCTACGAAAATCTTAGAAAATCGAAATGGGGCCGACCAGACTCGAACTCATGACTTTCACGCAAGTATGATCAATGATCCATATCCGGGCAACTGAGAATTTTTTGAAATCACACTTTTGTTCACCGAAAATGCCCCTTAGTATCCTCCGGTAATCACTGTGTCCTTCTACTTCTGCCTGGCACAAAATGGTCACAAACCGAATTTCATTTAATCCTGAATCCCCTCAAGTCCTTGATATACAAAAGAGTCCCCAACGACTCCGAAAAAGAGGTCGAAGGGTAAATGACGGGAAAAGGGTTGGCTTTGTTTCGTAAAAATCACTTTTCGAATATCTTTAAAACAACGGAGGATCAAGATCCTCGCTTAAGCGAAAACAGCATAGTCCCTTCCCCCTTAACAAGTTGCCCACCTGAAAACATTCTAATCCTGTCTGCGTGCGCGAATCTCTTCTCAGCTAATATCTGCCTCAAAATTGTAATATAATTTTTCCTAAAGATCTTTTCTAATGAGGAAAACCCTGACCAGTTCCCGATTTCCATAAATTGATTTCTGTATAAAGATAAAAATAGTCTCCCCATTTTTTCGTATGCTTCTTTTTTAAGTTTGTTATCTGGTTAACGTAATAAGTCTCATAACATACTTAAGATTTTTATATTGACTTTTGTATGGTTTTAAAATAAAATAAAACTAATTTAAAAAATAAAAATATGCTTAAGAAAACCTTAATTTTTGCTCTGTTATTAATAGTTGTTATTATCCTGGTTTTTACCCAATTTCTCAAAAGGGGAAAACTGGTCTTCGAGGGAAAGGACTTGTCTCCATATATTGAAGAAGAGTATAGCGATAAGGTAGCTCTGACATTGGAAAACGCAGGTGAGAACAAAGGTGAGTTAGTAAAGTTTCTTACCCCGGTTAACCCAGCCTACAAAAAGGGAGCTTCTTTACTTGTGGCTT
>JBARPA010000246.1:0-9385 GCA_049642665.1 Candidatus Zixiibacteriota bacterium | reverse complement strand
CCTCACAAAGATCAGGAATATTTCTGTGATGGAATGGCTGAAGAGCTCATCAACACATTGACCAAAATCGAGAAATTACAAGTGGCTTCAAGAACCTCGGCATTTCAATTCAAAGGGAAGGCTCACGACATTCATGAGATCGGTAAGAAGCTCAAGGTACAAACGGTGCTTGAGGGGAGTGTGCGCAAAGCAAGAAATAGACTCCGCATCACAGCCCAGCTTGTAAGCGTGGCTGACGGATACCATGTCTGGTCTGAGAAATACGATCGCGATATGGAAGACATCTTTGCCATCCAGGATGAAATCTCGCTGGCGATTGTAGACAAGCTGAAGATCAAGCTTTTAGGAAGAGAGAAAGAAAGTCTTGTGAAACGGTACACCGATAACATTGAAGCGTACCGTGCTTATCTGGAAGGACGATTCTGGTGGAATAAAAGATCGCAGGAAGGTTTTGCTAAAGCAAATTTATTATTTAATAAATCGATTGGAATAGATCCCAACTATGCTCTTGCCTATGCAGGTTTGGCGGAATGTTATTGTATGCTTTCAATGCATCTGGCAAAGCCTGAGCCTATTATTCGCCAGGGTAGAATTGCCGCTGAAAAGGCATTATCCATTGATGAAACCCTAGCGGAAGCTCATGCAGCGCTTGGATGGATTAAATTCGCCTATGACTGGGATTGGCTTGGGGCTGAACGTTCTTTTAAGCAGGCTATTCAGCTTAATCCACGTTATGCCACGGCTTACAATTGCTATGCCGCGTTCCTAAGTATCCTCAACCGTCATGAAGAAGCCATCCGCTATATGACCCAAGCACAAGAATATGATCCCGGATCAGCCATCATCAATCGTGATCTTGGTATTGTTTATGCCTGGGCTGGTGATTTTGAAAAAGCAATAAACCAGCTTCAGTTAACAATTGATATGGATCCCGATTTTTCTCCTGCTTATTTTCTTATGGGCGTTGTTCACCTTTGGTTGAAAAAGTATGATTTAGCGATTGAATATTTTAAAAAAGTAAGGGATATGACTGGAGATTTTTTTGATATAATCGGAAGCCTGAGTTATACATACGCCAAATCAGGGCAAAAAGAAGCAGCATTGAGTGAACTAAAAAAATTAGAAGATATATCCAAAAGTCAGGATACCAGAGCCTCTGAATTCTGTTTGATCCATACTGGTCTCGGGCATTATGATCAAGCCTTTAAATGGCTGGATATTGCCTGTAAAAATCGT
The DNA here is from genome assembly GCA_049642665.1 of Candidatus Zixiibacteriota bacterium. Lineage (GTDB taxonomy): Bacteria > Zixibacteria > MSB-5A5 > MSB-5A5 > SM23-73-2 > CAYURP01. Next base: position 8,149 of record JBARPA010000246.1, on the reverse strand, counting down.
GAATTTGCGGTTGTACTGCTGCTTGGATGCGAATCTGAATTATGGTTCGAAAATCTGTTAACTGATCCAAGATTTAAAGAAGTTCTAACAAGAATTGGTATTGAGAAGTGATTGGGAAAACAATATCACACTATAAAATCCTCGAAAAACTTGGTGAGGGTGGTATGGGAGTGGTCTATAAAGCTCAGGACACCAAGCTGGATCGGATAGTGGCTTTGAAGTTTCTGGGCAAAGATATTCTTTGTGATGGGGAAGTTACATTAAATTGAAGGAGGTCTATGGTGGACAGAAATAAAATCAGTCAATCGGGATGGCAAAAGAACCTGATCAGTTTCAATCGAAGGGATTTCATGAAGCGCATGGCAATTGGCGTTGCTGGCTCTATTTTTGTGGACAAGTTTGGACTTGTGCATCTTTCCTCGGTGCAGGCGGAGCAGGCGGTTACCTATCGCATGGTCGCCGTGGACCGGGGGAAATGTACCGGTTGTAGAACATGTGAAACAGTTTGTTCAGCTTACAATCACAAGGTGAAGGTGAATGGAGAATGGCTTAACGGTTTGGGAAATCCTCACCTTACAAATATCCGGGTTCAAGGCTTCAACCCGGATGTAGATGTCCCGGCGGTCTGTGCCATGTGTCCTGATAATCCCTGTATCGAAGCCTGTCCGGTTGAACCTCATCCGGAGACGGGGAGAAGAGCGCTATACAGGGACGAAAAGACCGGGGCGATAAAAAACGATCTTGAACGTTGTATAGCATGTGGAAACTGCGCCAAGGCCTGCAGAGACCAAAGGGTGGGTGTCATCTATTCCAATCCCCGGACCAACAAGCCCGAGCGCATGTGCACGCTGTGTGACGAAGATCCACAATGTGTCAAGTACTGTCCCTACGGAGCACTTTCATATGCGGAGCTTGATCTGGGAGATGAGTTCTACGGCAAACCTCCGGAGCTCATTGCGAAGGAACTAACCCGTCGATGGTACGCCATCAAGGGAGAGGAGGGTGAAAATGATTAATCAAAGACATGGATATCACGGCACCATCCTAGATATCAACCTGAGCACGGGTAAGGTTGAGAAAAAGCCCATACCCAGGGAAGACACCGATAAATTTGTGGGCGGCCGAGGACTGGGAATAAAGATACTCTGGGACCGGCTCAAAAAACCCGGAGTTGATCCTCTGTCTCCTGAAAATCCTTTGATGTTCATGCCCGGACCCCTGTCCGGATTTCCAGTGCCCTCTTCATCCAGAACCTGCGTGGTGACCAAATCTCCTCGTACATCGCCCCTTGGATCCAGCTATGCTCATGCTTCCACGCTCACCTACTCCAACATGGGAGGTTTCTTCGGACCGGAGATCAGGTTCGCAGGATACGATGGTATCGTCGTAACAGGCAAGGCATCTTCACCGGTTTACATTGTTATAGATGACGACAATGTCGAAATCCGCGATGCTGTAAAATTCTGGGGCATGGGAACCGATGAGTTCGATAAGAGATTCATAGAGGAGCTGGGAAACAGACGCTTCAGAACCTGTTATATCGGTCCGGCAGGTGAGAATCTCGTTTCCTATGCATGTATCATCAATACTGCAGCCAGGGCAGCAGGAAGAGGAGGCACTGGATGTGTCATGGGATCCAAGAAACTCAAAGCCATTGCAGTCAGGGGTACTAAGATGCCGGGGGTAGCAGATCATAATCGGTTTCTTGGATTTCTTGAAGAGGCAAGAGAAGGTTTCAAGGGTACGGAATCCACAATGCGGTGGAGGTATGCCGGAACTGCTGGGGCACTTCCCTGGTCAAGCGGCAGAGGTTCCCAGGCAGTAAAAAATTTCAGAGAGGGCACCTTCGAAAAGATCGACGAAATTGGATACGAGGCGGCCAGGCAGAAAGCCTGGGTCAGGGATTTTGCCTGCTACTGCTGTCCTTTATCCTGCAAGAAAAGTGGAGCAGTAAAAACAGGCTCCTACCCCGGATTGGTACACGACGGACCCGAGTATGAGACGGGGACCATGTTCGGACCCAATCTCCTGATATCGGATCTGGGAGGGTTGATGAAGGAGATCTTTGCTGGTGATGATTACGGAATGGATATCATCTCAACCGGAAACGTCATAGGCTTCTTGATGGAGAACTACGAAAAGGGAAACATTGACAAGACGTTTTTGGATGGAATCGATCTGACCTGGGGGAATGTGGACGCAGTCCTGAAGATTTTAGATAAGATCGCTTACCGGGAGGGTATAGGTGATCTTGCCTCCAAAGGGGTGAAGGCATTGGCCGAGCAAATCGGTAAGGATTCCCATAAATTCGCTATTCACGTTAAGGGGCATGAACTTGCCGCCTGGAACGTACATGTCGATCCCGGAATGGGGATAAGCTATGTCACGTCAAACCGCGGCGCTTGTCATCTCAATGGAAGAACAGCTGAGGATCAGAATTCCACTACAATGGTAGATTCCACCGGTGTCTGCCTGTTTGCAGCTGATGGCTTTGGAGAAGATGGCCTACAAAACCTTCTGACGTCTGTTACGGGAATCGAATGGACTAAAGAGGAGTATTCAAAAGCCGGGGAACGTATTTACAATCTGGAAAAGATGTTCAATTTCAGAGAAGGTTTCAAACGGGAGGACGACCGACTCCCTGATCGGTTTTTTGAGGAACCACTTACCATGGGTCCGGGAAAAGGGAAAGTCTTAGATAAAGATGAATTCGACAAGATGCTGGAGGAGTACTACGTAAAACGAGGCTGGAACCCAGAAACTTCGAAACCTACAAGGACAAAGCTGGAGGAACTCGGACTGGCATTCACACTTTAATCCAGAAGGATATAAAATCTTCTCATCATCCAGTTGGTTTGATAAAATAAATATCTGATATTTCGGTAATGGAAATTGCCGAAGCTGACCAAACTATTATCTCAGCACCCCTAATGCTGTTATACTGAGCATATTCCATTACTAAAAAAGGGGAGACAGAGGAATTAGAATTGGGCTGTTTTTATAAATTACTATATAACATCAAATTAGAGGCTAAGAGTTTGATGGCAAGGGATTTGTGTTTTATGGTTATTTTGAAATAGTTTTAATTATAAGGGATTGAATAATATAATGGTCAGAAGACAAAAGAGATATCCAGAGGTCAGTATTTCCGATCAATTGAGGCTCTGAGCAATGAGAGCATCCTTAAGCATGTATTGCATTATTTTTCCCCCTCTAAAATACGACTCCGAAAGATAGAGAGAACTCGGGACCGCTATAGTTCTTCTCCGATCCGATAGATTTTTCAAAATCGGAAACAAGATAATAGCTAGCGCCAACACCGAGTGTAAACCATTTGCTGAGTAACAGGTCTACGCCTACCCCAAGACGGGAACCCAGTGCTGTTTCCGAGTAAACCTCAGTTTCCGTGTTTACTCCGGCCCGGCTAATTGTTGCAGTTCCAAAGAAAGGTCCGACAGATGCTGCTACATAGGGTCTAAGAACATCAGTGTCGGTGAGTCTGAAGGGTTGATATTTCACTCCGAACAGCAGTGGTACCACTGTAGCTGTTTCTGTGAATACCTCCGAACCTTGCACTGAATTAGTAACATCTAAGCTAAGTAGGCCTATACTAAAGTTAACGCCCAAACCATTTTCAAGCCAGTAGGTGTAAGCAATTGATCCCAGAAACTCATTTCCTACCACGCTGGTTATTTCGCCACCTGCGGATACTTCATTTTCGACAGTCACTCCACCTAAAATTCCTGCGCTCACTGCAATACTATGTTTGCCACGCAGTGAATTTGAAATAGATTGGCTTGCATATTCCTTCTTTTCAGCAGCTGGTAAGGTTTGAGCCGTGACGGAAAGGGGAAAAATCATCAATAAAATCACTGTTACGACCTTGAACATAGACATGATCACTGCTCCTTTCTCTTAAAATGGTTCCCTAAATATATCACTTCAACTCTTGCAACCATACATCTGATCCTCAATTATTATTTACGAGTGAATCACCTTCGGGTTTCATTTTGCAGGAGAATTCAACACCATTCAAAAATTGAGCCATAATTAAAATTTTGATGCTCAGCGGATTATAAACGCGGGACCGACGAGACTCAAACTCGCCTAATCGTTGCTCTGAAGATCAAGTCTATACACAGCCCTCACTTATTGTAGTAAAACAATTAAAGCGGAGAGGGAGGGATTCGAACCCCCGGTTCCCAAAGGGAACAACGGTTTTCGAGACCGCCCCGTTAAACCGCTCCGGCACCTCTCCCAAAAACATTTTCTATGTCCATTCATTCAAATAACGGTTTTTCAGCCATGGGCGGACCCGCCTTAGGCGGGCGAGACCATTCCTACACCTCTCTGAAAAATAATACTTCATTGTGCTACATAAATTAAAAACGACAGAATTTGCCTTGATATTTATAAAGACTAAAGGTTTTTTATTGTTTCCTCATCTTTTGTAAATCTCTTAAGTTTCCTCTGCAAAAAAAGACGACCCGGCCCACTCTTCAAAAAGATTTCTCTTTTTCTTGCCTCTGTTTTATCCTGGTATTCTTCATAATAGAAGAGTTTGAATGGACGACGAGCTTTGGTAGATTTTACTTTTCCCACGTTATGTTGATACACCCTTTTTTGTAAACAGGAAGTCATACCTATATAGAAATGGTTATCTTTTTCACTTAGTAAAACATATGTATGGTAAGATTGCATAATGTAGATTTCAAAATCCTTTGTAAAAGATGCAATTTATCTATTTTCATTAATTTCAATGTAATAACGGTTTTTCCGCCCGAGGCCGACCCGCCACCGGCGGGCGAGGCCACTCCGGCACCTCTCCTTTTGAAAATTCATCCTCAATCCTCATCCTCGAATTTTAGGAATTCTCTGGTCTGTTCGAAACCGGGCTTGAAAAATCTGAAACAGATGAAGGTGATAAGGGCAAATATGATGAACCACTCCAGGGTTCCGCCTAAGAGATAATATACGAATCCATAGATGGTGGGAGTTAAACATAAAGAAGAGAGGATCAAACTGTATCTTATGAAATCATCTTCTGTACCTGGCCGTACACCGGCTTTGTCTTTAGAAAAGAATCTCTTTCTGAAGAAAAATGCAAAAAACACTTCGGCGGCACTTACAAACAGGAAAACGATGAGCAAAAGATCCCGACCTTTGATCGGATTTGTCCCCACTCCTTTACTTCTCAGGTAAAGTCCCAGAACCACCAGAATTGCAGGGACGAAGATGTTCAGCAGAAGTCCCAGGTAAACGCTTTTGAAATACATTGAATCCGGATCAGGTCTTTTCATATTTTCTTTCATCTTCCTCTTTGATTCCTTCTGATTTTCTCAGCTGCTCAAAGAATGTCTGGATGACGCCTTTACACTGTTCCTCCAGAACCCGGGATGTGATTTCCACCTGGTGATTCAATCTGATATCCTGGGGCAAATTATATAAAGAGCCGCAGGCACCTGCTTTGGGGTCAAAAGCCCCGAAAATTAACTTATCCAGTCTAGATAAGATTATGGCACCAGCACACATAATGCAAGGCTCAACTGTTACATAGATGGAGGCATCTGAAAGTCTCCAGGAACCTAAGAAATTAGAGGCAGCCCCTATGGCTAAAATTTCTGCGTGGGCAGTAGCATCCTTCAGAGTCTCCACCTGGTTATGTCCTCTGCCGATTATCTTGTTCTGGTAAACCACCACCGCACCTACGGGAACTTCTTTTTTCTTAAGGGCTTTTTCAGCTTCCTTTAAAGCAGCCTGCATCCAGTATTGGTCCTGATTAAGACCTTGTTCCAAGAACTTTCTCCTTTTAAAAATATAAAAAAACGCTTAATCTTTCAGCAAAAATACGCCCAGCAGGAGTCGAACCTGCAACCTTCTGATCCGTAGTCAGATGCTCTATCCAATTGAGCTATGGGCGCATTTGATCTTTTTTCCCTCACTATACTCGTTAAATATACTGATCGAAAATTCGATTTGCAAGTCAAAATAAATTTGCCAGCATTAATAAAGTCGGTGGCATTTAAAACTTTATGAGCCGGGGTATGGGATTTGTATGGATAAGTTTTATTCGATCAACATTGAAGGGACTCTATAGACCTGAATAAGAATTAAATCAACTGTGATTTGAAATTACTTCTCTCGAAAAAGTGGCCTGGTAAGGCAGGTTGGCCCGCCCGCGCCCTTCCTGGAGATCTCCTCTCCCTGAAATTCCCAGACCTGGACTCCCTCATTTTCAAGCATCCGTTTTGTTTGGGGATTTCCGGAAAGCAAGATGCATCTGCGCGGAGCAATTGCTAAGATATTACAAGCCATGGTTTCGAATTCCGAATCTGATACCTCCAGAAGCTTTATTCCACGACTTATTAACCGCTCCCTGAAGGGAACAGGAAGCAATCTGGAGTATACCACGGCCAAGTTGTGATCAATGGGGCTGATTATAGACATCAGATGAAAGACATCGCTGGGTCCTCTCCAGTGAGGTAGAGGTACCACGACAAACTCGTCCACAAATTCTGCGGTAAGCTCCTTCAGCTGGTGTATGCCGGACTCGTTGGTCCGGTAGCCCAAACCAATTGCCAATGTGCGTTGATCCAGCCAGATCATATCGCCGCCCTCCAATTTTCCATCCCCTGTTATTGCACCTAAAATGGGGATGCTCTGTTCAGATAAAAATGCTTTTGCTGCGTCTGGCTCTCCCTGCCGCTCCTCTTTTCCCATATTGCACAGTATGGCTCCTCTGTTGGTGATGATAAGGGCATCCCGAACGTAGATAGAGTCGAGTCCGGCCCTGTTACTTTTCGGAAGAAAGTGAATCTCTGATACTTCCTTTTTCAGCAAGTCAACGAAGTTTTCATATTCCTGTAATGCTTTCTTGTAATCCGGACAACCTGAATAATTGAGTCTTCTCCAGTGAGCATCAATGTTTTCCTGGGAAATAAAAGCGTCTTGGGGGTGTTTTATCAGAATGCTCTGGATTTTCTCGACCTCGGATTGAGCGCTAACTTTCATATACCTACCTTTTGCTTATATAATCAAAACTTCAATCCAGTTTGACCTTTTTCCCATAAAACAGATCATCCCCGTAAACGGAAACTGATCGGGCAAAGGAAGAATGCTGGATTCCCTGACGTAGGATATTGTGAGCAAGGGTGTCCGGGTGGCTGAACGGGCAGACCTTCATACACAGTCCGCAGTCAGTTCCGATAACCCGCCAGAAATGGTAGCATTTTTCTATGTCCAGCTGCCATTTCTCCACACATCGAATTGTGGTTTTGTCTCCGTCAGGTATTGCGTCAGGAGGGCAATTCACAGCGCACTTTTTGCATTTTTCACAAAAATCCTGAACTCCGAATGTAATCGGTTTATCAGGCACAAGCGGGATTTCCGTTGTAACCGCGCCTAATCTTATCCTTGCGCCAAATCGGGGCGAGATCAGATATCCCAGGCGCCCCAATTCTCCTAAACCGGCATCATTGGCAACAGGCGGCAGCATAATCTGATAATTGCTCCCGGATATATGAGCGCGTGCTCCATATCCCAGCTTACGAATGTATTGAGCAAGCATAATGGATATTCTTTGAGCATTCAGATATTGAAGTGCGGTTTCCTCAGTTATGCCAATTTTAGGTGCCTCCTCAACCTTTGAATAATCCATTTCAACAGTAAATGCAATGGCGTAAGGGTGATCGTTTTTGATCTCTTTGCCCCAGGGTTCCGGTCCTCTGCCCACGTGAGAATAAACATAAGCTGGATTTAGTTTTGCGATGCCCACCTCATTTGCCCCCAGATGAAGAGTAAGATTTTTTAGAATCCGGGACATTTCCTCAGGATCAACAGGATGCTTATCAGGAGTAACAGATCCATCCACCTGAGTGACAAGACTCTCTTCAATGTCAAACTGAGATCGGACGTATTCTGATCTGAGGGGGTCATAATACTTTACACCAGGAGCTAAAAGTTCGGGCAGTCTGCGAATTTTGTCGTCGATCTTTTTTTTCTCCGGCCTTATCTTATAATAAATCTGGTAATGTTCTGTTCCAGGCTTGTATTGAGCCCGGGAGAAAATAACGTCCCGTTCATCCACCCATTCTGTGATGTTTGTGATCTTCAGAGATTTGTTCTTACCAATGGGGAGAAAGAAAAGAAT
>JBARPA010000245.1:0-12998 GCA_049642665.1 Candidatus Zixiibacteriota bacterium | reverse complement strand
GAATATGACTCAGGGTGATATCTACATGTCAGTTTCAACTGATGGAGGATTGGTCTGGCAGGACCCGGTTAATGTAACCAACAGCACAGTTCCCAGTTGTACCACAGGTGGATGTGCCAGCGATCACTGGGCATCTATGGCTGAGAGGGTGGACACAGCAATTTATATGCAGTGGGTCTATGACTTAGACGCTGGAGGAGTGGTTCAGGACGAAGGTCAACCGACAAACAGCCCCGTACTTTTTTATCATTATCCGGTTGATTCTATTCCCATAGCTGATGTAGTTAGAATTGACTGGAATCCCAGGGATTTTGTCAATCCTCCCGTACATTTGCCTTTAAATGGAATCGACACCGTGCTGGTGACATTAGAAAATGTGGGAACTAAAACATTGAATGTGACCGGTATCTCATCCGGTGCCAGCTGGCTAAGTATCAACCCCTCCTCAAAAACCTTACCTGCAGGTGGCTGCCCTACAAATATCGAGCTCATAATCACCGGAGGAAGCCAGGAGTCATTTTTGGTGGACAGCATCAGAATCCAGTCTGATGATGAGGTGGGTAATAATGATCTCTATGTGATTGTCCATGTGGTTGTTTCCAACATGTATCTGGAGCCGGAGTTTGTTACCTTATCCAATCCTACTTATTGGGTTTCATTATCAAATACTGGCAATTTGGGCCACCAGAATGATACAGCTGGGTTCTTTTTCCATGATGACTGTAACCAGCCTAATTTCCTGACCAACGGCTCTCCTATTATAGGATATGTTAGCCCGGGCAATGACACTCTGGTGCAGAGATATATTTACGATGAGCATTATCTCTTACCTGCATCTGAGCTATCCGTGGATACTTTCCCTCTCCTGGAAACTATTGTTACCGAGGCGGAGTTCTGGCCAGTCCGGATTCAAATTCCGCCGGCTGACCAATACTGGTCCTGGTGGAAAATCAGAGTAAAGAATCTCATCTTCTATAGTGGAGAATATGGAATGGAAGTGGAGCAATATTTACTCTTGAAGACCATGCAGCTTTTCCGCGATCCTCCTCCACCCTGGTGGGTAGAGCTTACCCCTCCATCCACTATACCCGAGACCTATCTGGGCATGGCACTGGACATTGATTGTCCCAGCGACTCAGATAGCTGGAACTATCCATTTACGGACAGCACCAAGAGATCAGCTTATCTCCAGGGATATGGTGGTGGAGCTAACCAGAATTACGCCATGGGTATCGCTCAGAGGGATCCCTGCTATGAGTTTGCCACTGATTCCTTTGCCTGCTGGCCAAATCCCAATACCCTTACCTCATTGGATCAACCTTATGCCATGCATATCCTGAGGAATGACGCTTTCGTTTATCCACAGGATGGATTTTTAGATGATTCTCTTTACAAGTATATGACCGATCCCGGTTATTCCATCTATGGATTGGGAGATCCTGCCGACTACAACATCGTGACCACGAGTAGGGTTATACCAGCTCACTTTTATCCTTCCACAGATACTCATACAGTAGCTTATGTTCTGGTTGCATCCGAAAGCGGGCCGGCTGCTGTACCCGGCTTCGCAGATATGGTTATCTGCGGAAATGCCGATCGGGACGACGATGTTACTATTACCGATGTAGTATGGCTGGTGGGCTGGGTCTTTGCCAGAGGGAGACCGGAGCCATGGATGTATATGAGCGATGTCAATGGTAGTGGTGTTGTGGACGTGACCGATTTAGTTTACTATATCAATTACCTGTTCAAAAGCGGTCCGCCGCCTCGATGTGACTGCCTGAGGTAATCTGATCAAATTAGTATGGTGAAAAAAGTGAAAAAGAAATTAATCTTAGCTCTGGTGGTTGCATTTTTGATTATTTCCAATACGACTACTATGCTGGGAGAGGAATTTGAACACAGAGTATCGCAATCATTACCTGATGGAAAATCATCTAATAATCAACTACTTACCCCCGCTTCTTTTGCTTACTCTATTGAAAATAAATCTCGGATATACTGGAGCCCTCAAGCCTTTACATATCAACCCATCCACGTACCTTTAAACAGTATTGACACTGTATTTATAACTATTGAGAATATGGGAACAGACACTTTGTATATTTACAGCATTTCCTCAGGTGCCAGTTGGTTGACTATCGACCCGACTTTGGCAGTTTTCCCTCCAGGTTGCTGCCCCTTACAAGTAAAGCTAATTATCACAGGAGGCAGCGAAGAAGCATTTTGGGTGGATAGCGTTAGAATCCAATCCAACGATCAGGCGGGTAACGATGATATCTATGTGCCGATGCATGTGATTGTCTCTGATCTTTATCAAGAAGTAGAGTTTTCTGAAGTTGGAAACCCCACCTATTATCTGGGAGTATCCAATACCGGGAATTTGGCTAATACGAATGACACATTGGGGTTTTATTTGCATCAAGATCCCAACCAGCCAAATTTTCTGTATGACGGCTCTCCCATTATGGGATTCATCAATCCGGATTACGATTCGCTCGTGGGCAGGTATATTTTCGATGATGAGTTCCTTGTGCCTGCGACTGAATTGTCTGTGGATACTTTTCCGCAACTTAAGACCATAGTTGTGAAGAAAGAGTTCTGGCCGGTTCGGATTCAGATTCCTCCGGCTGATCAATACTGGCCCTGGTGGAAAATCAAAGAGAAACTCTATATTTTTTACAGTGAAGAGGGAAAGCCAGAAAGCGGAAGAGATAATAAAAATGAACAGTATATCGCATTAGAGGTTCTTACAGTATTCTATGATGAACCTCCAGACTGGTGGGTTGAGGTGACTCCTCCTGACAGCATTCCCGAAACCTATCTGGGAATGGCATTGGATATCGACTGCATTTCGGACTCAGGTGCCTGGAACTATCCGGGCAACTATGATGAACCCAGAAGAATGACTTCTATTCAGGGATATGGTGAGACTAATGAGAAGTACCGAATGGCCATAGCTCAGAAGGATCCCTGCTATGATACTCTTAGCGGTGAGGGTCAGATAACTTATTGCTGGCGAGATAATCATAACCCAGCCTTTGAGAAGGAACCGGTTTATGCTATGCATATCCTGAGAAATGATTCTGTGGTTTATCCTGCTGGGGGTTACGTGGATGAGGAGCTTTATAGATGGATGAGCACACCTGGTCATATTCTCCAGGGAGATGGAAGTCCAACCGACTACAATATTGTAACCACCGGCAAGGTAATTCCGGCCCAAAGCTTTCCGCCCTCAGATACCTACAGTGTGGCTTATGTTCTGGTTGTATCGGATGAAGAGAATATTGAAAAATTGAATGACTGTGTGGATATGGTAAAGTGTGGAAATGTTAACCGGGATGGCCAGGTTACCATTGCTGATGTGGTATACTTCATCAACTACCTGTTCAGGGGTGGACCTGAAATCTGGAGATATATGGGCGATGACAATGGCGACGGTGTTTCAAGTATCACAGACTGTGTCTCTCTGCTTGGTTATCTGTTGAAAGGTGGACCACCACCGACGTGCTCCAGTTTGTGAAAAATCTGATTAAAGGCAAAAATGATACAGAAAGGGACGGAGATAGTTCTCTCCGTCCCTTGTTTTTAGTCTGTTTTAGGAATGCTGATAGCTTAGTATTTCTTCCTTCTCTCTACAACATAGTTAGAACCGGGTAAGGATTTGGTATATTTTTTCAAATCAACCAGCATGTGGGATAGCTCGCCCACGTGGGAGAACATCTTTTCTTTGTTTATTATCACTGATATGGAAAGGGTCATTATGGAGAAACGCTCCATCTCACCCCTTCTGTTTTTGGTCTCGATGAATCCTTTTCTTAAGTCCTTCTCCTTGTATCGGGTCTGAATTATCTTATCGAATGCAGTGATGATGGATCTGCAGATCTGATCCACCTGGATTGAGGGGATCAAAAAGACGAAATCGTCTCCGCCAATGTGTCCCACAAATCCGTTTTTGGTGGAGGAGTAGACAATATCCCGGACGATCTCCGAGGTAAGGCGGATGAGCTTATCTCCATAAAAATATCCATAGAAGTCGTTGTAGGCTTTGAAATCATCTAAATCAGCATGACAGATGGCGAATTTTTCCCCTTTTTTTATCCTTCTTTCCAGCTCTTTTTGTATCAAGATCATTCCGGGAAGTCTGGTGGTGGGATTCATTCCCAGATCCCGGTAACTCCTTTTCAGACTCATCTTCAGTTTGGCTGAGACTATTTCCTTGTCCCATCTCCCCCAAAGAAACTCATCTGCACCCGCTAATAAGCCAGCTATGGTGGTCTTTCTATCGGGTGCAGGGTGATATAGGATCAAGGGTACCAGGGATAAAATCGAATTCTTCTTGATCCTTCTTATCAGGCTCACCTGAGAATTAAATCTATCGTTCCCGGCAATAAAGATCAAATCCAGAATAGAAGACTGGATGAATTCGTGTAAGGATGCCAGGTCGTCAAACTCATGCCAGACCACACCCCTGGACGGGAAACAGGGCTTCAGTTTATCCTTTATATCTATGCCTTTTTGATATAGGGCACAATGGAACATAATTTCCCCCTATACTTATCTATTTATGATTATCGAATCAAGAGGGAATTGAATTTACTTATTTCTAATCTTTTTCTCGGGGGTGAAATTCTTTAATAACTTCTTTTAAATACTCCCGATCCAGATGGGTATAGATTTGAGTGGAGGAAATGCTCACATGTCCCAACATCTCCTGAATAGCTCTTAAATCAGCCCCACCCTCAAGAAGGTGGGTAGCAAAGGAATGCCTCAAGGTATGGGGGGAAACCCTCTTTTTTATCCCGGCTAAATTTACATATTTTTTTATGATTTTCCATACGCCCATCCGGGATAAACGACCGCCTCTGGCGTTCAAAAATACTACATCTTTAGAATTGCTGCTCCTAAACTTTGGTCGAGATTCCTCAAGATACTTACTCACCCATTTGATAGCCACCTCACCCACGGGAATGACCCTTTCCTTTTGCCCCTTTCCCCAGATCCTTACAAATTCCACCTCAAAGAGAAGATTGGATCTTTTCAGATTAAGAAGCTCAGAGATTCTGACTCCGGTGGCATACATAAACTCCAGAATCGCCTTATCCCTTATCCCCAAAAAAGAGGTCACATCAGGCTGTTTCAGAAGCCTTTCCATCTCGTGCTGGTCTAATACCACTGGCAGTTTTCTCCACAATTTAGGTGAGTCTACAGGTGCAGCAGGGTTGGAATTAACATAATTTTCCATCAAAAGGAACTTATGAAATGATTTAATCGCGCTCAGATTCTGGGATATGGATGTACTGGATAGATTCAGTTTACGAAGAGAATAAACAAATTTGGTCACATTAGAAATTCCTACTTTTTCCCAGGAAGCTATTTTTAAATCTTTTAAAAACTTGCAGTATCTCTTCAGGATAATCTCGTAACTCTTTATAGTATTGGAGGATAACCCTCTCTCCAGAGATATATGATTAAGAAATTTATTAATAAACTTTTCCATAAACACCAAAAGTTTTCAGAAATCAAAATAAAACAGGAAGGTCTTTGTGTCAATCCCTTTTTGAGGTGATAATTGAGTAGGGGCGTATTGTTATACGCCCCTACTTCACGATCTCAACCATGATGTCTTTCTCAGGAGATGGAGAATCTTTTTTCCGACACCTCATCTATTTTTACGAGAAAGAACCAAAGAGGTTTCGAAAAATCTAAATCGAAATTCTGATTATCTATAAGATCAAAGGTGTCTTTAGGTTCTGAACAAGACATGTTCTTTTTCGAAGAGTTTTCTGGTCACAAAGATGGAAAATGAGGCGTAGAGAATTGTGGAAACAAAGATCAATCCGATGAACTCCCAATTATATGTGCCCAGCAAAACCTCCTTTAAGGCCAGAGAAACATTGATTATGGGCACAAAAGCCAGACCCCAATTTAATTCTACGCCGGGCATAAATGAGATCATGGCAGGCATAATGACCACAATCATCAAAGGAGTTATATAGCTCTGGGCTTCCTTATAGGATTTGGCAAAAAGGGATAGAGATAAAAGAAGCGAGGAAAACAAAGCTGAGATGGGAAGGAACAAAACTAAAATCACCAAGATGGATGTAATTTTTATGGAGAACTGCGCTCCCTCTCCGGTAAATGAACTCATCTGTGCAAAACCTGCTCCTGCTGATATGCTCATGCTAATAGTTGCCAGAACTGCGGTTACCACCGAGGCGGTCATTACACAGAAGAACTTGCCGGTGGCCAGCTCTCCCCGGGACACCGGAGAGACCAGAATCGTTTCCATAGTACCTCTCTCCTTCTCGCCTGCGGTTAGATCGATGGCCGGATACATCGCTCCGGTTAGTGACAGAATAATAATCATATAGGGTAAAAACATTGACAACATAAATCCCCCCATCTTCTCTTTGGAGGCCACGTTTTCTCTTTGGATATTGACCGGATGCAAAAGGGATCTATCTATTTCTCTCTTTTGTAGTCTGGAGGTAATCACGCTGTCTGAATATTCCCAGAGCAGATCTGCTAATTTCTCCGCGGCTATTTCCGATTTGATCTCTGCCTTATCATAGTAGATAAAAGCCTGAGCACTATCCTCACTATTAATTCTTTGCTCGAAATCCTCAGAAAAAACCAGAGCTGCCTCTATTCTCTTTTCCCGGATTGCATTTTCATAGTCTTTCTCTTCCACAACGGTGAACTTTCCATTCTGGAAAACCTGAGAGGTGAGATGGGGTGCGTTTTCTTCTCCCAGGATCGTAATCTGAGCCGGTCTCTCCTCTGCCTTTTTAATCAGGGAGGCTATCAGACCACTCATCCCGAACATTATTATCGGAAACAGAAGAATGGGAACCAGAATCATAGAAACTAAGGTCCTGCGATCCCTCAAGGTATCCAGCATCTCCTTGAGGTAAATTGTTTTTACCTTCCTCAGATTCATTCTTTATTCCCCAATTATCTTCACAAAAATGTTATCCAGGTCAGTTAAGTTGGTTTTTTTTCGGTATTCCTCCAGGGTAGCCACATCCAGGATTTCCCCCTGGTGGATAATAGCGATATCATCGCAGAGCTTCTCCGCCTCGTGCATGATATGAGTGGAGAACATAACACATTTACCTTTTTGTTTGGAATCTTTTATAAACTCAATAATGTTTCTGGAGGTAATTACGTCCAATCCCAAGGTGGGCTCATCCAGTATCAAAACATCTGGATCCTGAACAATAGTCCGGGCAATGGAGACCTTTTGCTTCATCCCTTGAGAGAGTTTATCTATTTTTCTGTCCTTGAATCCATTCATATCGAATCTATCAAAAATCTCTTTGATCCTCTCATCTATTTTTTGTTCCTCCATCCCGTTGAGCCGGGCAAAATATCTAACGATTTCCTCAGCGGTCAACCTGGGGTAAAGCCCGGTATCCCCGGAAAGGAATCCGATGTTTGCTTTTACCTGCTCCGGCTGAATCAGGATATCGTTGCCATTTACTTCTGCGGTTCCTGAGGTGGGTTTCAAACTGGTGGACAAAAGCCTCATCAGGGTGGTCTTGCCAGCCCCGTTCAAGCCCAGAAGCCCGAAGATTCTTCCAGGACGACATTCTATACTAACATCGTTAACCGCAATTATTTTTCCTCTTTTTTTGTCCTGAAATATTTTGGTGAGACTGGAGGTTTTTATCATCAGCTAATTTTAAAACCAAATAGGATGTGATTGAATCTGCTCCTTTAAAACAGATTGAGGTATGTTCATCTGAATTCTGATTCCAACTTAATGGAGTCGAACCATCTCAGATTTTGAATCTCACCCACTGCTGTGGAATGAATCAACCTGTAGACTCCAAAGCCATCCTCGTCCACGAAGATGAAGAGCACACCACTTTGGCGAGGGTGAGTTGAACTTTCATCAATTTCATCGTAGTGCCATTTCTCCCAGGGTTTGTAATCCAGGCTGTGAGGATGTCGCTCTATATCATCCGGGTGCCCATATTTTATATATATTCTGCCCATATCGGTTTGCCATCCATCATCGGATCCCTGATATCGGGAGAACTTGGAATTGGCATAATTCCATCTCCGGTAGTACTCAATTTTCGCTTCATTTTTCGGGGTAAGGGGATCCGGTTCCCTTTTTCTCCAGAACTCCTCAAGAAACTTACTTTTCCCCTCCAAATTGAGTTGATCCCACATCTTCAGCTCAGCTCTGGTAGCGATGTATCTGATCTCATCTCTCAGTTTTCTGGCCTGATCCTCATCCGCCAGCAATTCAAAGCCCGGCTCCTCAAGCATTCTCTCCTCCTGCCAGATTTTGAAGTCTTTTATGCTCTGGGCTTTTTCAGCAGTTAAGGGATCCTCAGCAGCTATCCTCAGCTTATAATTACCTTTAGGCAAGGTGGAGATATTTATACCACTTATTATCACAGCCGATTTACCCGGCTTTTTCAATAACTGGGTTCCGAAATCTTTGAATTCCTCACCGTTCTCATCCAGAACATTAAAGCTCAAGGAGTAATTACCCTCAAAGCGATTCCCTAAAGCCAGGTTATATGCCTCTGCGTAAAAGTAAAGCATCTGCCCCTGCTGGGTAAAAAGACCTGGGGGATTGGGCATAACCTTCCTGGCTCCCTTGGTGAATTTTGTTGCCAGTGTTTCCGGTTCAATGTTATAGGCCAGCTCGATTTGAGAAAGCAGAAGACCTTTCTCTGAGAAAGCCGGGACATTAAGCTTGATTTCAGAACTTCCCTTCTTCTTGGAGTTAAGGTCTTGCACCGAAAACTTGAGAGAGTAATCGCCTGGTTGTAAGGTTGTTCCCAGAATATCAATGATTCTGTAGCTGATCTCTTTTTCCTCAGCTGTTTTGATGGTAGTGGCAACCTCCCATCTTCGTGATTCTACAGAGTCCCCCTCCAGGTCTTGGATAAATAACTCCATGGAGAGAATTGAAGCTAAGTAATTCCCGGTTTGAGGATAGAAATCAAGCTGGGCTCGATTTAAGGAATAATATATCTCCACATAAGATTTGGTGGTGTCGGGCTGGTAAAGGAAGCTGGCATAGTCCACCCAGAGGTCCAGCTCTTCTTGTGACAAAGCCTCAAGCGAGGCCGGAACCACCAAAGCCGTTATGATAAATCCGATAAAAAGCTTTTTGAACCCATTCATAGGTTTTCCCCCAATAAGGAATTGAAGTTTTTCCACATCTTCATCTCTTTTTAAAACCCCTTTCATATATACTTTCTATCTCATACTCCCCATAGCCGCTCTCGTCTACGAATATTATCTGTATATTCCTTTGATAGTAATACCAGATCTGGTAAGGCTTTCTTTCTCTTTCAAAGGGATGACGTTCCACCTCATCCGGATGCCCGTATATAATGTAGATCCGACCCATATCCGTTGTCCAACCCTCTCTCTGGAAAATACCAAAATTGGCATTGGCGTATGCTAATCTCCGGTAATATTCCTCCTGGAGCTCATTCTCCACTGTCTGGGGAGTGGGATCTTTGGCTCTCCAGAAATCAATCCAGGCCTGTAATCTCTCCTCCTCCTTTGCTTCTTTCAATTTGTTCATTTCTTCCGGACTGGCAATATACCTTAATTGCTCAACAGCTTTCTGGTAATCTGTTTTCAAAAGTGAAAGAATGGATCTTTTAACATAGAATTTCTCCTCCGCATCATCCAGAACTTTTCCTTCAGGATCTAATAAATTCAGGAACAAAACATATTCACCTTCTGGTAACTTTTCCATATTGAAGTTTTTAAATACCCTGTGTACTTCTTTTTCCGCCTTAACTGTGTCCTGAATGTTTATAATCATCTCCCTACTCGTCACATCGCGAGCCCGATATTCCAGAATGTAGTTTTCATGTTTCACTTTACCTTTATAGATCTCGTAATAGATGTAAATCTTTGAATCGGGATCCCCGAAAGCTCTGGAAACTGAAGGGATTACCTCTTTACCATTTTTCTCAAACTTGGGATTCATCAATGTGTCAGAGATGCTTCTAGCAAACTCTATACTGGAAAGGGTCGCTCTTTCCCTGATCAGATCCGGTACCTCCAAATCTATTTTCTTGGACCATCTCTGAGGGGAATTTAAATCATTTAAGGTAAACTCCAGCTTGTATCGACCCGGCAGGAGTTGGGTTTTCAGCTGATTTATCAGAAAGCTGGTTTTTGAGGTGGTCTCAAGATAAGAAGCCACTTCATAATTCTCCTCAATGGAAGTGGCGGTAACCTGACGATTGTGGGAATCAAAAACTTTTAGGTGTACCTCATAGGAGGCACGATACTTATCCTTTTGTTTGAGAAAACTGAGCTTGTGGTTGAATATCTTGAAATAGGCCTCCAATCTCCACCTGTCTTTTTCTCTAAAAAGAGCCATATCCGTATAGAACTCTTTTCCCTTAAGCTCCTCCAGAAAGCTAAAATCTGTTTGGGCAAAAACCAGAGTGCTAAGAAGCAAAGATGCGAAAATGGATTTGAAAATATGTTTCATTTGAAATTCCTTTTTTAAGATAAACATTCCTTAAGGAATTAGCAAATAAAAAATCACCCTTTTCATTCATATCTTAAGGATACAATGGGATCTACTCTGGCTGCGCGATAGGCCGGATAGATTCCGAAGATCAATCCCACTGAAACAGCCACGGAAAAGCCTAAAAAGATCCAGAAGTAAGGGACCCCGGAGGCCAGGGGAGTTACTGCTCCGATGAACTGGCTCAGAGCTAAACCAACTATGATCCCCAGTATCCCACCTGTTCCGGAAAGGGTCATGGCCTCCACCAGAAACTGCCACAGGATATCCTTTTTTCGGGCACCTATGGCCTTGCGAATACCGATCTCCCTGGTCCTCTCAGTAACGGAAACCAGCATTATGTTCATAACCCCTACTCCTCCCACCATAAGTCCAATGGAGGAGATAACTACCATGACCATATAGATGGCGCTGGTTATCTGTTGATAAACCTGCATCAGATCTTCCTGGGTGGCCACAGCGAAATCATTAGGTTTATCATAGGGAACGCCCCTTCTCCTTCTCATAACTTCAGTAATTTCATCAATGGCTTTATTCATAAGCTCTGCTGATACAGGTTTGGCCACTAAAAGGAGTTCCTTCTCTTCCGGGTAAAGGGTCATATAGGTGTCATAAGGTAAGAGGACGAAGTTATTCTGAGACTCACCCAGAATGCTGGGCCTCTCCTCCATCACTCCGATTACGGTGAACTTCTTGGGGGCGAAGCGGGATCCTCCCAGGGAGATCCTTTTACCTAAGGGATCCTGATAGGGAAAAAGCTTGTCCTTAACATCCTTGCCTATAACAATAACTTTAGTCTTATAATGAACATCAGTATCAGTTATAAATCTTCCCTCCTCAATGTAGTTGTTGTTTACCTCCTCGTAAGACGGCAGGATTCCGATCAACTCGAAGCGAGTAACCTCATTCTTCTCGTATTTTGCGATTTTCCTCCCCGGACCCCAGTTCTGTGGGGAAACAGCGGCAACGGAAGGACAAAGTTCATTCACAGCTATTGCATCCTCATAGGTAATAGGCTTGCGGTTCCTTATCTCCTCGGGTAATCTTCCAAATTGAATCCCCACCTCAAACCTGGTTACCCAGATACTATTGGAGCCTAAAGACTCGATCTGCTTGGCCATGCTATTATTCAAGCCCTGAATAATGGATACCATTCCGATGACAGCGGTTACTCCGATCAAAACTCCCAGAATGGTCAAAAAAGAACGCATCTTATGGGATTTAATCGCAGCAAAAGCTATGATGATGCTCTCTTTTATCTCATGAACTTTCATTTTATTATAATTTCCTACCTGATATCTCAAAGGCGTTATTCATATCTTAATGCCTCGATAGGGCTTAACCGAGCCGCCTTCATGGCCGGGAAGATCCCGAAAAAAATCCCCACAGAGGAGGAGATCAATAATCCCAGGATTACCGACCAGAGTTCCACCGCTGAAGGAAGCGGCGTGGTAGCTGAAACAATTTTAGCAATCACCGTTCCTATCAGAATTCCGATGATCCCGCCTACTATGGCAATGGTCACTGCCTCAACTAAAAATTGCCATAAGATATCCCTTTTCTTAGCGCCCAGAGCCTTTCTAATCCCCACTTCCCTGGTTCTCTGAGTAACCGAGACCAACATTATGTTCATAATCACAATACCCCCCACTACCAAAGCAATGGATGAAACTCCTATCATTACCAGATAAGCAGTGGAGGTGAAGTTGCGATAGAGCTGCATAAAGGTATCCGTGGTCATAATGGCGAAATCGTCCGGTTTATCCAGAGGGACTTTACGTCTCAGTCTCAGGGTAATCCGAGCCTGATCCTGGGCTTCCCGCATGGACTCCAGGTCTGCCGTCTTGACCATGATATCAAGATTACGCCGAGTTCCAAAAGCCTTAAGGAAGGTGGTTACTGGAATGATCACAAAGTTGTCCTGATTTTGCCCCAGAAAGGAACCTCTTTTCTCAGCCACGCCCACGATTGTGAAGCGGCGCCCCCCAATCTTGATCTCTTTCCCTATGGGGTCAACATTAGGGAAAAGTTTATCAGCGATTTCCCAACCCACGAAAACCACCTGCCGCCGATGGAGCTCCTCAAATTCAGATATATGCCTTCCAAACTCTACGTTGATGCTGGAAATCTGATGCAGATTGGCTGTTGCACCTGCGATACCAACATCGGAAAGGTATTGGTTTTTATATTTCACCTTCCTAAGCGTATACATCCGGGCTCCCACCACCTCACAGGCCGGGCAGTTCTCCCTTATGGCTTCCATATCATCCAGGGTTAACCTTTTTCTTTTCATGGCGTCCCACCATTCCTCATCACTCATAATAATACCCATTCGGTCTATTATAAAGGTTGTGGAGCCCATGGTGGAGATCTTATCGGTGACATATCGGTTCATTCCGGCGATAATGGAAACCACTGCAATAACAGTCATCACTCCAACGATAACGCCAATTAACGTTAAAACCGATCT
>JBARPA010000244.1:0-3357 GCA_049642665.1 Candidatus Zixiibacteriota bacterium | reverse complement strand
TCGCACTTGAATCAGATTTTTGGATTTGACCCCTACCATTGAACAGTCCGTTTTTTCAATAATATTAAATAAAACTCCTGGGGAGTTCCAAAGTAAATTCGAAACATTTACGTGAAAAGTACCGTATTGACAAAAAGCAGTTGTGTGTTATATTGACATAAAAGACACAAAAGCTTGCATAAATTGTATTTGATGGTTTGGCCCCGATAATTTCATTTGAGAGGAAAAATTAAATCATAGTCAACAAAGAATTTGAATGGAGGTGGTAAGAGAAATAACTTTCGATTTTTTTTGAAAGATGTCGAAATGTAAAAAGCAGAGGTTCCAGTATAGAGGCTAAAGCGATTAATTCTAAGCAGAGGAGTTAATGATGAAATATAAAATTTCAGTTCTTTCCCTTCTTATCCTTTCCATCGTCTTTTTTATTTTTACTTCTTCGTCTTTTGCCTATCAGGAAAGGGTGATTCAAGCCAGGATGTATCTTACACCTGAAGTCAAACTGAAAAATCTCTTACCTCTTCAATTAGATGTAATCCGTTTAGAGCCAGGGAAGTATTTTGAATTTATTACCAATGCTCAACAGGTAGAGGATTTAAGAGGAAAAGGATATGAGGTGGAGATAATTCACGAGGATCTGGTGGCTTTTTACCGCTCACAACTGGATACCACCATGGATATGGGCGGTTATCATACCTATGAGGAAACCGGCCATTTTCTTGACTCCATGCATACTCAATACCCCAGTATAACCACAGATACTATTCCTATAGGCTACAGCTTGGAGGATCGTTCCATCTGGGCTTTCAAGATCTCCGACAACCCGGAAACAGATGAGGACGAGCCGGAGATTCTTTATACCGGGCTACATCATGCCCGGGAACCGATGTGTATTGAGGTTTTGCTTTACTACATTAATTATCTTCTGACCAATTACGGAACCGATCCTGAGGCCACGGATTTAGTTGATAATACTGAGATGTGGTTTGTGATTATATTGAATCCGGATGGTTACGAATATAACCGTGAGATCGCCCCTGGGGGGGGAGGAATGTGGAGAAAAAATAGAAGAGACAACGGGGATGGAACTTACGGTGTGGATCTTAATCGGAATTACGCTTATATGTGGGGATATGACGATATCGGATCTTCTCCAAGCACCGGTTCTGAGACATATCGCGGATCCGCACCTTTCTCCGAGCCGGAAATGCAGGTAATTAGGGATTTTATATTTGATCACGATTTTATCACCTGTATAAACTACCATTCAGTGGCTGAAATGTTTTTGCTTCCCTGGGGATACACCTATGCTCAACCCACAGATTATTTAGTGGATAATACATTCGGGGATAGCGCCACGTTTTACACCGGCTATTGGTCAGGTCCTGGAACCGGACTTTATCCCACCAATGGAGGATCAGACGACTGGCACCGGGGAGAGCAAACTTTGAAACCTAAAGTCTTTGCCTATACGCCGGAGCTGGGAATGTATTCGTTCTGGCCCCCAGCCTGGACAATACCTATTGTCTGTGACCAGAATCTTGAGGCTAACAAGTTCTATGCCCGAATGACACAGAGGTTACATAACCATTCCATCCATTATGTTGAGACCGATCCCAACTTCCATTTCATGGATACCTCCATGGCAGAGGACTCAACCATACTTCTGGATATTAGAGTTTACAACCACGATCCCAGCTCGGTTTTGTATTACAACATCACCACACCTGACAGCTTTGATGCACCTCTGAGCGTTCCTTTGTGGCTGACTCAGGGGAATGAAAAGTATGCCACTAATTCTTATGGGTCTTTGGCTTCCACCCATGAAATTCTCCCGGGCTCTTTTGGCAAACCGGTCAGTCTAATGGGTGATTGGCTTAAAGTGGACGATCCCACCGGAACCATTCCCGCTGATTCCTATAAGGATTTCAGCATCACCCTGGATGGAACAGTGATTGAGGGGAATTATTTTGGAGCAGAGTACAGCGGAGGATTAGTTATTGCCACCAGCAATGACCTGACTCCTCTTTACTCTGATACCAGCCTTATTAATGTATATTTGTCACTTCATTTAGACTACTGGAATCAGTATCAATACATCCATACAGAGGATTTCATCACCAGCATATGCAATAATGCAAGTATCGGCCAGGGAATGAATTTCGGGATGGAGTACATCCCAAACACAGATAATTTCCTTAATGAGGGTTCATTTTTCGCAGCATATATATCAGATCAGGGTGACACCATTATTCACCGGGATATCTTCAGAACCCACTCAATGAGAGCCACCTGTCATCTGAGCCTGGATTCCACATCTGATCCCCGGGCAACCCACGCTTACTTTACAGCCACTACTGATAGCCAGGACCTGGGGATAATAGGTGATATTATAGCTCCCTCCCATCCAGACACTTCAGAGTTTTTTATCGTTAATTACAAGGTTTATAATATGTCAGGTGCTCCTATAGACTCACTTTATCTGGGAATGGCAATGGACTGGAATGTGATTCAGATGACCAATGGATCGGGTTTTGATGAATCAGTAAACCTGCTCTGGCAGAACAGAAGCCAGAGCTATGCCGGCTTGTCTTATCTCTCCCAGGATCCTGCTTATGGTGCCACTGTAATTAATAACCAGATATACGTGCTTCCCTATAGCGATTTCCGGACCGGAGATCTGTTTCAGTTTGTTTCCACTCCTGGATTCCATGCGGATGTTCAGGACAAAGAGCTCTCCAGCGTTATGACCGCCAATTTGGTGGATCTGGGCATCGATGATACTGTGGAGGTTGATTTTGTTCTGGTTTTAAGCAGAACAGGAGAGGAAGATTTGAAACAGAGCATAGTCAAAGCCAGATTGTTTGCTGGAGTTGCTTTTGCTCGAGGCGATGCCAATGGCGATGGGGAAACAGAAATCTCCGATGCGGTATATCTGGTCAATTATCTTCTAAAGAGTGGACCTGAACCGATTCCCATCCCCGAGATCGGGGATGTTAACTGTGATGGTGAGGTAACTCTGGCGGATGTGGTTTATCTGGTAAATTACATATTCAAATCCGGACCTGCCCCGTGCATCCAGTGATGGAGATTTTAAAACCCCGGCCTCATATTTGGGGTCGGGGTATTTTTTTTGAAAATTGCTTTACAAATAATAATTAAGAATTTATAATTCAAATAACTTTTATAAAAAGGGATTTGGTTCGGTATTGCTATGCTCTCTTACGAAAAAGTTTTCTGGCACCAGGGTATGAATCTGGTAGCAGGTGTGGATGAGGTGGGCCGGGGACCTCTGGCCGGACCCGTGGTGGCAGCCGCCGTGGTTTTCCCCCAGGATATCTCATTAGATCAGGTTACCGA